>NZ_JBSIUU010000018.1:0-58689 GCF_053654535.1 Helicobacter sp. T3_23-1056
ATTTTGAGTTTAAAAACCCAAAATTGCAAGAATCTAACAACATAAAATCACAAACAAAAGGCGAGATTTTGCAAGAAAAAACGCCTTTTATGCGTGATTAAAACCAACACAAAGGAAGTAAAATGAGCCTACAATACAACCCTAGCAACTGCGTAGCTTGCGGAGCGTGCCAAAACTGCTGCCCTTTAGGCGAGGGGGCTATACCATCAGTTAGCCCACTTGTCATAAATAATAATTGCCTAAACTGCCCAACTTGCCAAGAGGTATGCCCAGGGGGCAAAGCTGTGCTAAGAAGTGATTTAGATTATCTTTTGCCAAATTTTGTAAGTGTTTTTGGGGATTTGAAGCCAAAAAATAAGCCAACAACACCGACAACGCCTGAAAATCCCAAAGACAACACAGGAAGCGAGGGCAAAGACACCACGCAAGGACAACCAAGCGAGAATCCAAAAGAAAATCCAATCGACAAAGACAAAAACGAGCAAGATTCTAGCAAGGCAGAATCTAGCCAAGACAAAAGCGAATCTAGCACAAACGACAAAGACACCAAAAACGACACAGACAAAAGCGATGAAAAAAGCGAGTCTAGCACAAATGATTCTAGCCCAAAAAGCGAGTTTATCCCTACTCCCCCCCCCCAACGCAAATTACAAGCAGTATAAAAGTTTTGCAAGAGATAAAATCTTTGCAACGCTACTTAGCCACGATAAAATAACCCGCGCCTTTTTGGTGGCTTAGTTTTTGCTTTTTTTTGATTTTTGATTTTGGTAGATTTAGTCTTTTTTGTAGCCTAGTCTTTTGCTACCAAAATGCACAAAAAGCAAAATCTACAAAAAAATATCACTCCACAACAACTAGCCACGCACACGATAAATCTTTTCACGCCACATTTTACCCCCCCCCTTTTTTTTTGCATGCGCGATTTTGCTACACACTCCCCCGCACACGCACACAAAAACCGCCCCGCACAAAGACGCGGGCAAAATTTTAGGGGTATTTTTTGCTTATTTCTTTTTGCCTTTAGAAAAAAATTTAGCGAGGGGGAATTGTGAAAAAAATTGCAGGGTGTCTTGCAAAAATGTTAAAATCTAGCAGAATCTAAAATGACAAAAACAACAATGATTCTACTAGGATTTTGCTATATGCACAATCAAGATCGCATATTTAACACACAAAAACTTCAAAACCCAAAAAACTACAAAAACATTTTTTAACAAACCTTCTAAAAATCACCATTTGGCATCACACAACTTAATTTTTAAATTATGTTACTTATCGTAATTTATCAGTTCAAAAATAAGCAAAATCAAAAAAAACAGCAAATATGTTATGATATTCTGTGATTTGAAGCATATCTAACAATATCACAAAGCACAAAAGGAAACTTATGCAAACCCTTAATATTGGAATTTTTAGCACGCTAATGTTGGCTGTTTTGGCGATTTATGCAGGGGAGTTTTTTAGAGATAGGATAAAGATTCTAAAAACTTGGTGTCTGCCATCTGCTGTGGTGGGTGGGACAATTTTTTCTATATTCACAGCAATTTGTTACTCAAGCAAAATATTGCAATTTACATTTGACTATGAAGTAATAAATAGGTTTTTTTATAATGTATTTTTTGCGGCTACAGGTTTAAGTGCTTCTTTGGTGTTGCTAAAGCGGGGTAGTAAGTTAGTGATTATATTTGCGATTTTGGCAGCCCTTTTGGCAATTTTTCAAAATATACTAGCACTTGGCATAGGATATATGATGGGTATGAATCCGCTTGTTGCGCTTATGGCAGGTAGCACGCCATTAACAGGAGGGCATGGCAACTCTGCTTCATTTGCGCCCATTGCTGTTGCGATGGGCGGTGAGGGAGCATTAGAAGTAGCTATCGCAGCAGCAACTTTTGGGCTTATAAGTGGATGCATAATGGGCGGACCACTTGGCAAAAAGCTGATAACCAAATATGGATTGGATAAAAATTCCATTGCAGAAAAAGATAGCGACAAAAGCATAAACGAAAAAATCAAATCTTTTGTCAGCGCAAAAAGAGCACATAAGGCTGTATTTATTTTGCTTTTGGCGTGTGGGATTGGCGAAGTATTTTTTGTAATATTTCATACATTGTTGCCAAAAATAAGCCTACCTATACATTTGATGAGTATGTTTGGTGGGATTTTGCTAAGACTCATATTAGATTCACAAACAATCAATCCACAAGACACACAAGCAATCAAAGAGAGAGAAGCACTCTATGAGAGTATCCAAATCGTAGGCGCAGTCTGTCTAAGTTTGTTTGTATCTTTGTCAATCATCACTATGAAATTATGGGAGCTAGCTTCTTTGGCATTGCCTTTAATCACTATTTTACTTTTGCAGTGTGTGTTTATTTATTATTTCATTGTTTTTATTACTTTTAGATGCTGTGGCAAAAACTATGATTCTGCTATTATAAGCGTGGGACATTGTGGATTTGGGCTAGGTGCTGTGCCTGTATCTATGGCTACGATGAGCGCGGTTTGCGAGAAATACCACTATTCCAAAATTGCATTTTTTGTCGTGCCTTTGGTTGGTGGATTTATCAGCAATATCACAAATGCTATCATTATCACAATATTTCTAAATATCGCAAAATCTATGCTTTAGATTTTGCGATATTGTTTTGCAGTCGTTATTTATAAGGCTATGTCTGTATGGTTTTGTGTGGCAAATTTAATTTTAATAAATTCTTGCAAAGTTTTTATATGTAGCGATATACTTGTTTTTGTGTGATTGATAAATCAAAGCTACTTTATGCGGGCTTAAGTTTGGTTAATTTGGGTTAAAACAAAAAATAATGATTTAGCGAAAAATTATGACCAATTCACATAAATTGACACAAAAATTTATAAATTTTCATAAAACTCTAAAACGCTAGCAAAATTTGTCGCCATAGATTTACTGCAATAGCAATGAGTTTTGGCAAATCTTTCCACGCATTTTGCACTACATTATCATAATGTAGTTTTTTGTGAATCACGCACGCTTGTAAAGAAGCGGAGGATTCTTAACCAAAGCAAAACAATATCAGCCAACTCGAAAGGCTTTTGAGATAAGCAACTATTTATTTATGCAAGATTATGCTAGGGTATTTGCTTTTTAGTCCGCTCTTTAGTTGCTTTGTCGCCCACACACGATGACTAGAAATGCCTAAAACCACACAAAAACCAAGCGTATTTTTGCCAGTGAATGCAAAACGCAAAATCACTGCCACTTTGTTTATCATACTACAAACTGCTTTGGCGCAACCTTATTTTATTGTTTATCCCCATTTGGTTTATCAGGGTCATCGATTTTGTGCGTTTCGATGATACGAATTTCATTGCCTATTTCTTTTTTGTCAAATGGCTTGCCATCATTGCTAAATAGCAACACTTTTTCTTTCAGCTCGACTACATTTTCTATTTCATTATATGTGCCACCTGTGGCATTTGCGATATTTTTTAGAAGCCTTACATTCTCGCTCGCAGATTTTCGCGAATTAAACGGCTTAATGGCAAAAATATGGATTTTTAGCAAGTTGTCTTTGTCTGTGCCTGTGAGATGTGTTTTTAGATTCTTTGCGGTGGATAGCACGCGTTGTAGATTTTGCGGGTCATCTGCCGCGCCATCTGTGATGAGAAACACCTCTTTTTTTAGCCCATTTGCGTTGGTGAAATGTCGCATACCCATAATGAGCGACAGATTTACCATATTATCACTAGAGGCGATATTGTTCGCATTTACGCCATTTAGGGTGTTTGCAAAGTCTTGCACATCATAAAAAGTCCCCCTCTCGCTAAGTCGTATGTAAGTAAAAGTTACAAGTGAGATTTTGGCAAACTGCTTGCTTCTATCGCCTAAAATATGCTCCCCCACAAATGGCGCAATGCCCTTTAATGCGCTAATGTAATTGCTCATCGATTTGTTTGTGTTTAGCACGATTGCGACTTCTTTGGTGGGATTTTTGCTAAGGTAGATATTGAAATCGCCATCGCTAAAATGCGTGATTGTGAAGTGTTGATTTTGTGGGATATTTTTGATAGTTAGCGTGTCGCCTTCAAGCGTGTAGAGTAGCTCTCTATCGGGGCTTTTGTAGAGTTTTTGCGCTTCGTCAAAAATCCCGCCAACAAGCAAATCATTATTAAAAATAATATTCAAATATAGCGTGTTTGGGTAGTTATTTGCGTCAATGCTATCGCCATTTTTTGCAAATATTACGCGTTTTTGCGCGCTTTGTAGTGGGCTTTGTAGCGTGGGGCGAGCTTGTGAATCTTGTGAAGTTGGCGTGTTTTGCGGGCTTTGTGATTCTTTTGAAGCAGTCGCATTTTGAGGCTTATTTTGTGGATTTTGCGGGCTTTGCGGATTTTGTGAATCCTGTGAAATAGGCTCATTTTGTGGCTTTGGATTATTGGCAGTGTTGTTTTTGGCACACCCAGCGCAATACATTACAAAGCATATCACGCATAATAGCGAAAGTATTTGTTTAGAGAATCTCATTTTCTTCCCTTTGTGTCTTGGTTTTATGTGGCTTGAAGCGCGATTGACTTCAAAATCTTTTAACACGATTTTAGATAAATCTTAGATAGAATCCTTGCATTATGCCTAAATTTCGCTACTTTACATAAAATGAATCAATAAAATTTTCTTGTTTGGATTAGCTTTTTTCTAGCATTTGTTAAATCTAGCATAGCCATTTTGTGCGAAACGACACAAAATCTAGCCCAAATCTAGCCAAACCACGCAAAAATAGATTTACGCAAAATCCTAAATAGATTCTTATAAAATCGCTATTTATCCTTGCAAGCTATGACAAAACAAGCTATGACAAAGCATTGCGCGCCATCGCAAGACATTACAACACATTGCAATACATTGAAAAACATTGCAAAAAATTGCAATCTAGGCAAAATCTTGGGTTTTTATAAAAATAGATTCTAAGCAAAAAACAAATGTAGATTTATGAAATAAATTTTAGGCTTTTAATGGCTCAAAAAGGGCTGACAAAGGGATTTGTAGGGCTTTTGAGAGTTTGTAGATATGCTCTAGGTTGAAATGCTTGCCGTAGCGGTTGTTTTCGCAGTTTGAGTAAAACGCTACGGATTTTATGCCTATCTCTAGGGCTAAGTCTAGCTGTGAGATTCCGCTTTTTTCGCGGTAGTAGCGGACATTTGCAGAGACTCGCGCATAAAATGAGGCGATTTCCTCATCGGTGGCATTGCTGAAATTTTGCTCCATTTTTATAGCTTTAGAAAAATAAATTATCCTATGGGATATTTTCTTATTGCACTTTACTAAGATAGAATCCTTTTTTATATATCCTATGGGATAAATTTATGGGGACAAAAAGCCAAAAAGGAGTCAAAATGGCTAGTGTGAGCGTAGATATAAAATGCAAATGTGGCAAGTTGTTAGCGACAAGGCAAGTCAATTCAAGTCCAACAGCAAAATCTAGTGGCAGTATGACTTGCACAAACTGCAAAAGGCACATTAAGTGGGATATTGTTGGTGGAAAAGCTAGTGTATACGAAACAGGAAAATAGTAAGGAGCACAAAATGGGAATTTTTGACATAGCGAAAAAGGTAGGAAACGAAGTCTATAAACACGCCAAAGAGTATGTAGATGAAAATGCTCAATGTAAAGAGAGATATGAAAATGCTAGTGATGAAGAACTCATCTCTAGGCTTCGTATCGGCTCGATGTCTGCTGAAAATGTAGCAATTTTAAGCGTGCTTAAAAGCAGGGGTTATGATAACGAAACCATAAAAGAATTAAAGGGCTGTTAGGAATAAAAAGGGTAAGTAGCTTTGGTAGAGTTTGGGTTAGTTTTATACCTTTAGCACAAACAAAGCAAAAAAACTAAAAAGGAGTGAAAAATGTGCTTATTTAGAGTAAATCAAAAAATGCTAAATGTTAGTGTTTATTGCGTTCTTGGTATATTGTGTATGTTTGTATTGACGAGTTGCGACAATAAAAAAACCCCGCAAGACTTACGCGCAAAGTTTGAATCTCAATTAAAGAGCGGATTTTCTATAATGTTGCCACTTGTTAATACGGAAAGTAGGCTTCCAAAAGATGCGCCAAAATGTCTTGCTAAAGCCGCTTCTCAAACTTTTAGCGATGAGGAAGTGCGACTTATCATAGATTCATCTTTTAGCGAAAGAATGCAAAATGCTGAAAGTATTATGGCTATACAGCAAAAAATAGAATCTCCGCAGTTTATGCTTAGATTTTTCAAAAACTGTGGATATTAAAATCAACTAACCAAACTTAAAAAAGGAGAAAAAATGGTAACACCAATGCAGGCGGAAATGTATTTTCGAGGTTTTATAAAGGGCTGGCGTAAGGGAGAATTTATAGGGGCAGGGGTCATAAGCGGTTTGATTATGATTGCCTGCTTTTGGAATGGCTCTTGGGGCTGGGGCTTTATTTTTTTAATAGCTTGTGCTGTTATATATTATATTGTTTCGCTTTTTCCTAGCGATGCGGACATTGATAGGTCTTTTATAGAGCTAAAAGATGAAAAAGCAAAAGGTTCGCTAGATAGGCTTGGTATAGAGAAACAAGACATTATCCGAGAGCCATTTATCGTAATGGGTGCAGATGTGGAGAGATTTGAGGATTCTGTATTGGGTGAGGACAAAGTAATGCGATACAACCCTATGGTAGCAGCGGTTATCCATTTTGGGAAAAACCAAATATTTGTCAATGAAATATCACTCAATTTGATAGAACCTAATGGATATGTTGGCAAGACTAATGAGTTTTTCTATAAGGATATTAGCTCTGTTAGCATACAAGATGAAAAAGCAGGCAAAATGTTTTCTATCAAGGTGCAGGGCGAAATAGAGCTTGCTATCGCTGTGGATATGGATAGGGCGTCATTAGAAGCCGCAGAGGAGGCTGTTTCTACGATTAGAAAAATGCTACGAGAAAAGAAACAATCCTAAATTTGAATTTGCCATAGAATCTAAAAATTTAGATTCTATGTGTCAAGCACAAAATATAGAAGGGTATGAATGTTTAGACTAAGTGCTTTTGTATTTGTGGTTATGTTGTTTATGGGGTGTGATATTGTTGATTTTAGTGTTGATGAAAAGACAATTTTTGCGCACGAACTCAAAACTTCTCTTGCGATAGAGGGGCTAGATGAAGCAATGGATAAATATAAACGCAGGCGAGAAACCGCATTAAACAATTTTGAGCAAGTCGAACAAAAGCGCAAACAAATGGAATCTCAAATGGATAAAATAAATGCAATATCTGAGCATTTTGATTCAACAAAGATTCAAAAAGAGCATAAAGACTTGATAACAAACATTTTTGATTCGATAGATAAAGTAGAAAATATTTTTCGTAAAATTGGCGAGCAGGGAGATTTACTCAATGCTCAAGAAAAAGAAATGAATGAAGAGTATTTGATGCTTTTTTTGGACGCTGGGCATAGGCTAGGACAAAAGCAAAAACTCACAAATATGAAGGTTTATATAAAATCTTTAGATGAAGCTGTGAAAAATATAGATGATTTTATTTTAAAAATACAAAATGATAAAATCCACGAGATAGAAAAATTTGAAAAAATATCTAGCGAAGCAGAAGTAATAATAGATGAACACATATCAATTTGTGATAACCTACTACAAAGAATTACGCAAACAAACTAAAACAAGTTTTTAAAAGGCTAAATACAACTTAAGTAGCGCGAAATTCAACCATAAACTTAGCTAATTGATTTTGCATTCATAAAAATCGCTTGATTTTGTCGCAGAAGTGCCATTTTTAAAAGAGCTTGCTTCGTTTGCATTTTTCTCGCTTAGGCAGGCGTCTTGTTTTTCTAAATATTCTTTAAATTTTTGCACATCGGTTTTGGATTTTGGGACAAAGTTTTTGATAGATTGTGTCTTGGTGGTAAAGCTAGATTTTGAGTTGCTAGCATATACGGGGGTTTTTGCACAGATTTGGCTGATACTTGCGGGGAGTCGCACGCCACTAGCACTCATAGAGCATACAAACTCTTTGATTTTGGCATTGCTAATAATCATCGGTTTAAAGGCGTTTTCTTGCATACTTGCCATACCTAGTAGCACGCCACTTCGGCTAAAAAACGGACGCCCAAAAATGATTCTTTGCTCATTTTGTATCGGTAGCTCTATGGAGCTTGCCACCGCCTTGCCTACGCGTAGCACACTTATGTCAGGGTTGTTAAAAGTCGTAGTAACGGTAAAATAATCGCTAGCTTGTGTAGAGGGCTTGGCGATGTTATAAGCGTTGTTTTTCATAAGCCTTGCGTGATAGAAACTCTCTTCGCGGATATTGCAATAATCATCAGTGTATTGCTCCACTTCAAAAAGTGCTAGCCCACGCCCTTTGTCAAGGGCTTTTAGTCGAAGTTTGGCTATGCAGATTAGATTTCCTGCGCTATCATCGCGCATTTTTAGTAGCATTTCTTTTGGGTAGGCAGAGGCGTTGTGTGCTAGTTCAGCGGAGGTCAAAAAGATTTTGTCAGGCAATAATAGCCCAAATCCGCTACGATAGCTACCATCATCAAAACTCACCATAGCAAGCCCTATGTAGCGAATCCACGGAAAACTTTTTTGCACTTCTTGAAAATCTTTTGGCAGGCTTGTTTGCATCACTAGCAAGTCTTGCAAGCCTTTTTTGGGGGCTGGGAGGTGTAGGGATTTTGGTGTGTGGGTTGGGATTTTGGGAGGGGATTTTGGCTTTGGGGTTTGGGGGTTTGTTTGTGGCTCTTTTATGGCTTCAAATTGCTTGGCGATTTGGGATTTTTCTTTTGTGTTAGATTGCGTTTTAGATTCTGCATTGGCAGGGGTAGAATCTACTTTATGGCTAGTTGGATTTTGCGAATTAGCGCGTGAATCTGCGCTCGCAAAACTCCCAAATATCACAAAAACAATCCCTAGCAAAACAACAATATGATTTTTAGCATTTATAGTGCGCATATTCGTCCTTGAATCAAGCATTTTAAAAACACGATAAATTAAAGACAACATAAGACAAACTCGCAAAAAGTCTTATAAATATCTTTAAAGCAAAAACTTTGGCTAGCAAAATCTTTTAGTCGGGCTAATCGGGGGCTTAGTCTAGCCAAAATGTAGTCATCAAAATCTTGCTATTAAAATCTAGTTAAGGACAAAATCGGTAAAATACGCGTTGCTTTAAGCACTCTTTATCGTGCAATCGCACAGAAAAAAATAAAAAAAGGAGCAAGCAATGAAAGAGCTAAAGACATTTAACCCAAGCAAAGAGGAGCTAAAATCCTACCAAAAAGCCAAAATCAGCACGAACAAAGGCGATATTATTGTCCGCTTTTTTGGGGAGGCTGCACCACAAGCGGTTAGCAATTTTGCTACGCTTGCAAGCAGTGGATTTTATGATAATCTATCATTTCATCGCGTGATAGCGGGGTTTGTAGCGCAAGGTGGCTGCCCAAAAGGCGATGGCACAGGGGGTCCGGGATATGCTATCAAATGTGAAGTGGCAAACAACCCACACAAACACAAAAGAGGCGCGCTATCTATGGCGCACGCTGGGCGCGACACGGGAGGAAGTCAGTTTTTTATCTGTTTTGTGGATTTGCCACATTTAGATGGAGAGCACACGGTGTTTGGTAGCATAGACGCGGAGGATAAAGATAGCTTTGCGGTGCTAGATAGCATAAAGCAGGGCGATAGTATCGTGCGTATTGAGATTTTGAGCGAATAAAATCTAGCTAGCAAAAAAATGGGAGGGGGAAATAAGAGGGAAAATAAAGTGTGTCAAAAAGGTAGAGTAAAGAGGGGGTATTTAAGCGCAGGACTTAAGCATAGGTTTTAATCGTAGTTGGAGTCTATAAACATTACTTCAAAGATTCTAAAAATCCTTAACCAAAATCTAAAATATCTAAAACATATTTTAGCAATGCCTTAAAAAAGTGCATAAAAAAACCTAGCCTAAAATCTTAAAAAGATTCTAAGCTAGGTAAAAAAACTAAGAGTTAGAAAAGGCTAAATTTATTTAGCTTCTTCTGCCTTAGTTTCAGTCGCTGGAGCTTCTGTGGAAGCCTCTGGAGCTGGTGTAGCTTCAGTCGCTGGAGCTTCTGTGGAAGCCTCTGGAGCTGGTGTAGCTTCAGTCGCTGGAGCTTCTGTGGTAGTAGCTTCTTGTTTTGGTTTGTCATCACAACCTGTAAACAATACGCCTAGAGCCGCTACAAATGCAAAAAGAGCCAATTTTTTCATGAGATTCTCCTCAAAAAATGAAATAGAACTGAATTTATAACATAAAAAAGGTTAATCAATCCAAATAAATTTGCGAAATATTTGTATAAAAAACTCATATTTTGTTAATTTTTCTATAAAATACTCCAAAACAGCTTTGATGAAATCCGCTTATGCAAGCCAAACTAAAATCCAACATAACCTCCCACAAAATGCCCACCAAGACACAACATAAACAACAAAAAAAGGAGCGAAAATGCAAAATCTAACTATCATAAACCTAGATGCAAAGACTTTAGGCGGAGCAGATTTAAGCGAGCTAAACAAATATGGCAACTACATACAATACCCCACCACCACCTATGCCCAAACCATAGAGCGAGCAAAAAAAGCAGATATTATCCTCACAAATAAAGTGATTTTAGATAAGCCGATTTTAGAAAAATTGCCAAATCTAAAACTCATCTGCGTAACCGCCACAGGCACAAATATCATCGACATTGATTATGCCACTTCACGCGGGATAGAGCTAAAAAATGTCGCTGGATATTCCACTCTAAGTGTCGCTCAGCACACTCTCACGCTAGCCCTAGATTTCCTTAGTCAAATGCGCTACTATGATAGCTATGTCAAAAGTGCCAAATGGTGCAAAAGCGATATTTTCACTCATCTAGGCGTAGGCAGAGAATCCCTAGCGGGCAAAAAATGGGGAATCATAGGGTTTGGCAGTATCGGGCAGAGGGTGGCGCATTTGGCAAAAGCATTTGATGCGCAAGTGTGCTATGCCTCCACAAGTGGCAAAAACAACAATAATAACGCCAAAAGAGTCGAGCTAGATGAACTACTAAGGCAATGTGATATTATCTCTATCCACGCCCCGCTAAATCCCGCGACAAAAAACCTCATAGATTCTAGCAAGATAGCCCTGCTAAAAAAAAGCGCGATATTGCTAAATCTAGGACGAGGCGGAATCGTAAGCGAAGAAGCGGTGGCAGATGCGCTAAAAAATGGAGCGGATTTTTACTATGGGGCAGATGTGCTAGAAGCAGAGCCTATGAGGGAAAATCACCCATTTTTAGATTTTACAAATGAAACCGCTAATCGTTTAATCATTACGCCACATATCGCGTGGGCTTATGGCGACTCGTTAAAAGATCTTGTGCGACTAAGTATCAAAAATGTCGTTGATTTTGTGGAGCATAACAAATAAAGGCTTTGAGTAAAACCTTTGAGCGCGTTTGCCAAAAATGCAAAAATAGATTCTCTTAACATTGATTAAAAATCTATTTGGATTAAAAATCTATTTGGCAAACCAAAAAGCCACACCAAAATCTACCAAAGACGCAAAATCTAGCAAATAACAATCTAAAAAGAAGCCAAAATGAAACGACTTTACCAAAGCAGTGCCAATCTTGACAAGAGAGCGATTAGCAAGTTTTTGCTAAGCGAAGAAATCCTAATGGAAAACGCCGCAAACGCGCTAGCCTCGCTTATATCACGCATAACGCACAAAAAAAGCGTCATCACTATCGTATGTGGTAGCGGGGATAATGGAGGCGATGGCTACGCGCTAGCACGCAGGCTAAAAGGCGACTATCTAGTGCGCGTCTATGAGGCAAAAGAGCCAAAATCCACCCTATGCAAACTCCAAGCCCAAAGGGCGCAAGTGTGCGAGGTTGAGTGGGCAAAAAAGATTTTGCCCTGCGATGTGGTGGTGGATTGTTTGTTTGGGAGCGGGTTTAGCGGGGAGCTAGATAGCGCGTTTATCACACTTATTAGGCAAATGCAATCTTGCGCTCGGGTAAAAATCGCGTGTGATATTCCGAGCGGACTAGATATAAGCAATGGCTTTGATACGCGGGTAAAAGAGGCGTTTAAGGCGGATTATACTCTTAGTATGGGTGCGCTAAAAGTGGGGCTTTTTAGCGATAATGCAAAGGATTTTGTAGGCGAAGTCTTAGTTGGGGATTTGGGGATAGCTAGTAGCGAATATGAGGTGCAAAGCCCATTTTTTTTGCTAGAAAAAAGCGATTTAGCCCTGCCTACTAGGGATAAAAAAGCCGTGCATAAGGGGGATTTTGGGCATATCGTGTGCGTGTGTGGAGAAAAGATGGGGGCTAGTATCTTAGCGTGCAAAGCCGCGCTAACAATGGGAGCTGGCAAAGCAAGTTTATTGCCCGCTAAATGCCTTAGCACGCAAGAATCTAGCGATGAAGCTGATGAAGCTGATAAATTTAAAGAAACTAAAGAAAATATAGAATCTAGCAAAGATTTGGTAGTAGATTTTAGGCTAGATTCTACCCAAATGCGTGAAATCATCGCTACAAACCCTGAAATAATGCTTGATTTTGCCCTGCCAAAAAGTTGTGTGCTAGTGGCGGGAATGGGGCTAGGATTTTGTCAATCTAGCACACAAAATCCTACTTCGCGAGAAAAAAGCGCATCTGCCACAATCAATAAAAATATCCAAAATGCCATAAAATCCGCGCTAAAAAATTGCGCATTTGGGTTATTTGACGCGGATATGTGCTATGCAGAGGTATTATGCGAAATCTTAGAGGATTCTACATTGCAGGGCAAGGTCGTGCTAACCCCGCACCCAAAAGAGTTTGCAAGCCTTGCTAGGATTTGTGGGATTTTGCAAACGACTAGCCAAGATTCTAACCAAACTGCCGACATAGAAGAAGTGGTGGCAAATCGTTTTAGCCTAGCATTAAAATTTAGCCAAAACTATCCGCAGGCTACCCTGCTACTAAAAGGTGCAAATACCATAATCGCTAATGGCGGCAAAATCTACATAAACCCTCTAGGTAGCCAAGCCCTTGCCAAAGGTGGCAGTGGCGATGTGCTTTGCGGGGTTATCGCAGCATTTTTAGCGCAGGGATTTTCCCCGCTAGATTCTGCGATAAATGGCTCTATCGCCCACGCCCTAGCCTCTCACAAAGAAAAAAATGCCTACGCGCTAACGCCACTAGGGCTAATTACGCATTTGGGGAATCTATAAATGACAAATTTTTCTCAAACCAATTTTTTGCAAAGCACGCAAGATACGCAACATAGCGCGCAAAATCTACAAAAACTCTATGAACTCTACCTCAACAAATCTTTTGGCGTGGAGTTTATCGCCCAAGATACCCCACGCATAATGCCTAGCAAACAGCTAGAATCTAGCCTAAATCATCAAATCAAAAGCTGTCATCTTTGCGCTAGAAGCAAGCTAGATACGCCAAAGCTAGATTATGTGCGAAATGATAGTGTGGTGGCGTTTGTGAGTGAGTTTGCTATGGGCGATATGAAAGCAAAATCAAATTCTGCAATGCCGTTTTTGTTTGACTCCAAAGGCGCGCAAATGCTCCAAAATATCGCACAAAATGTATTTAAAACCGAGTGTTTTAGTATATTTTCACTACTAAAATGCGCTACCAAACAATCCACACAAGAAGAAATAACCTCTTGCAAACCCTACCTCATCTCCCAACTATCACAAAGCCCCGCCAAAGCCGTAGTGCTTTTTGGCGAGGTGGTGTGCGAAGCGGTGCTAGGGCTAGATTTTAGCCATAAAGGCGTGGTGCTAGATTTGCTAGGCAAAAAAGCAATCGCTACCTACTCACTCCCCCAGCTACTGCGAAATCCATCGCTAAAAAAACAAACCTTAGAGCATTTGCAAACCCTGCTTGCCAAAATCGCGTAGAATGCGCGTAAAATGTGCCCATAATGCAGGTATCTAAGATTTTTTAGAAAAATTGTTTTGTTGGGATATTTTTGGGCATTTTGCACGAAAATCTATATTAAATAGCGTTTGTATAGAGCGCGCAAGCAGGATTTTACAAATGACTTATCATCAAAATGTAGAATTTTTCTATCTTTTATTAAGCATATTAACGGCATATTAACTGAATTTTTGATAAAGTCTTATCCAATCTATCTAGCCATTATTTTGATTTTGCTTTGATTGTGGATTTTGGGTGTCTAAATCTACATAAAATACGCAAAATCCTGTGGCGATGATTGAGAAATCTACTTCAAAGGACTTAGTATGTTTATGACTACTAAAAAGCTTCTAGCTTTGGCGTTTCTAGCGATGTGTAGCCTTGCTTTTGCAAAGGACTATGAAATCAAAATGCTTAACAAAGGCGCAGAGGGACCTATGGTATTTGAGCCAGCGTTTGTGCATATCCAGCCCGGAGATACTATCACATTTGTGGCGACTGACCCTACGCATAATGCGCGAAGTGTGGTAATCCCAGCAGGCGCGGAGAAGTTTCAAACACCACAAACGATGATGAGAAACAAGGGTGAAAAATTTACTATCACACCAAAAAAAGAGGGCGTGTATGTCTATGAGTGCATACCACACACGCCTATGGGTATGGTAGGGGTTTTTCAAGTAGGCAAAGCTACTAATATGTCTCAAATCAATGATGGAATATTTAAACAACCAAAAGCAAAAGAGCGACTAGGCAAATATATCCAGAAAATCAAAAAATAGCGCGAGCGTAGCGCGGTTTTGTCGCTTTTTTTGTTATCTCTGCAAAATCGCAAAATGCGATTTTGCCCCCGCTACTTAGAATCTAAGAAATCTTGTTTGAAACAAAATCTATTAGATTTTAAGTGGCTAGACTTCTTTTTTATTGTCTTTTAGATTCTGCTAAATCCCTCAAAATAGCCTATATAAGGATTCCCCGCCTTTGTATCTAGCATTAAACGGAAGTTACCCGCATTTTGCAAATACCCCATTTTGAAAGTATAGTTTTGTAGCAACCCATCAAC
Organism: Helicobacter sp. T3_23-1056; assembly: GCF_053654535.1. NCBI lineage: Bacteria > Pseudomonadati > Campylobacterota > Epsilonproteobacteria > Campylobacterales > Helicobacteraceae > Helicobacter > Helicobacter sp. T3_23-1056. The sequence goes on from NZ_JBSIUU010000018.1 coordinate 14,990, forward strand.
CCAAAGATTAAGCACTAATCCGCTATCTAAAATCCTATCACAGATTCTAAAGGTTGATTATTGTATTTTAGCAGTTTGGCAAAAAGCAAAATACGCTCTGTATATTCCTCATAAGTGGCAAAATCCCCCCGCTTTTGCAAACGCTTCTTTGATTGGATTTTATATCCTTAGTTGTTTCTTTGCCTACTATATTTTAGTTTTTTAACTAGATTCTCATTTCTTTTTGGCAAAGGCTAGAGCTTGGGCGATTTTAGCGACATTGTCATTTCTTATCTCCATCCACACGAGAAACAAATCCGCAAGCCACCATACCCCAAAAGTCAGCCAGCAAAATAAAAGTTTTGCCACACCTAGCCATATATCGCCTTTATAAAATCTATCCGCACCAAAATATCCTAGCAAAAACCCAAGCACAAAACCAATAATAGGGCTTTTTAAATCAAGCGATACAAGCGAGTATAGCGAGGATTCATCGACTTCTTCGAGCTGCTCTTGTAGGATAAATGCTTGCGCAGGCGGGATTTTGTCTTGCCATTGGTTCATTAGCATTACCGCATTATTCATTGTAGCCCTTTAAGAAGTGGCTTTGTTGTTTTTTACAGAAAAAAGATACTCTTGTATGCGAAAAAAATTGTCTTTTTGTATGCCTTTATAGACAAAGTAACTATCAATATACACAGCAAGCATATGAAACGCAATCAATATACAAGCTAGAATCAACATTGTCTCATTTCCGTTAAAACTAGCATACACGAAGAATAAAAACACGCAAAAATAACCAATGATAAAACCTACGCCAATGGCTATATCTAAGTCCTTGCTTTTATAAAATCTACCCACCCCCAAATATCCTAAAAAGATTTGGAGCAGTAGTCCTGTTAAGGGATTTTTAAAGTTAATGCTTAATATTCCTAGCAAAGTTTTTTCATCTGTTTCTTTGCATTGTTCTAGCGTGTGGATTCTACCTTGCTCATCTAGTTTGTTTTCTAGCGTCATAGATAGCAGGGCTATATGTCTTAGATTTGTTTCCATAGTTTTTGTCATATAGCGTATAGGATTTTATTTAGGTTCTTTTTTCGTAGCTTTTTGCCTGTGAGAAACAAATCTACTATCCACCAAATCCACGCAACAAGTGCTAGCAACAATGCGATAAGTTTAACGCCAAATTCTGCATCATCTAGCACGAATGTTGCGAATAGTGTCAAAATAATCCATATCCCTAGCCTAATCCCACCTAGTAACATATCGCCAATCATAAATCTACCCACGCCAAAATTCCCAAACAAAAAACTCCCCACCCAAAACACAAGCGCAGGGCTTGTTAGATTTAGTGAAGGGAGTTTTAACGCTAGCTCATCTCTTTGCGCATCGGTTAGATTATCAAGTTTTTCGCGCAAGAGTTGTTGGCTTTGAATGTCCTTTGGTAGCTTATCTTGCACCATTAGCAGTATCGAATTTGTATCCATTTTTGTCCTTTATTTGCAGATTTTAGTTGCTTTTAGCACGATTTTTGCCGAAATTGTGGCATATAAAAAACAACGGCAAGTATGCTACAAAAAAAAAAAAACGGATTTCAAACAACAAAACATTGCAGGATTTAAGAAGCGTTTTTAAGAAGTATTTTGTATATCAATAAAACAAAAGGCAAAAAAGTAAAATAAGATTTTGTCATTGCACACCAAACAATCAAAATGCAGTTTATTTAAGAAAATCGTTAGTTTTTTTTGTGTGGATTTTTTGTCTTAGTCTTTGTCATTGCGAGCAAAATGAGCGTAGGCGAATTTTGCGTGGCAATCTAAAATCCTCCTCCCTTTGCGGAGGGGGTGCAGTGGGTGGGTGTCATTGCGAGCGCAACTTGTTGCGCGTGGCAATCCACAATCAAAAATTACCAAATAACACTTTTTTATAGTTTTTGGTTATAGATTGCCACGATTTTGCGATTTTTTACAAAATCGCAAAATCTCGCAATGACAAAAATCTATCGTCATACGGAGGTTTTGCAAAAAAGCGAAGTATCTCAAGCTATTGATATAAATAGAGACATTTCACTAACGCTCAATATGACAAAAATATATTGCCACGCCATCTTTTACACGCTCGCTCGCAATGACGAAGCAACATTGTCATATTGAGGTTTCGCAAGAAACCGAAATATCTCTATTGCACTGTGGTTTTAGAGATATTTCGCGCTCACGCGCTCAATATGACAAAAGCTCCGTCATTGCGAGCGGATTTGTCAAAATCCGCGCGGCAATCCAAAATAAAAAATTACCAAATAACGCTTTTTTATAGTTTTTGATTATAGATTGCCACGATTTTGCGATTTTTTACAAAGTCGCAAAATCTCGCAATGACAGCAAACGACAAAACGACAAAAAAGTAGAATCGTAGTGGATTGCCACGAATCGCTAGCGCGATTCTCGCAATGACGAAAAAAATGGCAAAAAAAAGTCGCAAAATCTTGGCAACGACGAAAATCTATTGTCATTTTTAGCGCAGATTCTTTGATTTTGTGCAATAAAAAAGGCTAGATTCCATTTATCAAACAGAATCTAGCCATATTTTAGAAGAGCGTATAAAGCCCTCTTAAAATCTTACGCCACAGCTACGCCGTATTACGCACTAGCTCCGCCGTGTAGGCTTAGATGAGGCATTATGTAGTCTATCCAAGGGATTCCCACAAGCAAGTAAATCACCATATAAATCGCCGCGAAGATTCCCCCAAGTAGGAAAAATGTCGGTCCTTTGATATAGTGGCTACCAAACCACAGCGGGCTACACCCTGTGCCATAAGGCGTGATAATCCCCATAAAGCCCATAGGCAAGATAAGCAACAATAGCGTCTTATTGACATCTAGCCCGGGTATTGACTGCACGAGCGTTACAAAGATGAGCATTACAGCGGTTACATACGCAGTCCCAGAGGCGAAGAAATAGCGCAACCAAGAAAATGCCAAAATCAGCGCGATAATCGCTACGATAGGCTCTACGCCATCAAACTTCCCATCAAAAAGATTTGCTAGCCACGCGATAAAGCCCACATTATTGAGCCCGCCAGCCATAGCCACAAGCGTAGCAAACCACACGAGCGTATTCCACGCGGGCTTATTGCCTAAGAAATCCTGCCAGCTGATACATTTTGCCGCTACCATTAGCACTATCATTAGGAGCGCGGTGGTAGTGGCGTTTAGATTATAGAGCGCGGATTTTGGGAAAAAGCTCCCGCCTACCCACAGCACAAGCCCGATAAGCGCGATAATAATCATAAAGATTTGCGGGCGAGTGATTTTGCCAAGCGCGTCATATTTTTGCTTCGCCCAATCCACCACTTCCTTGCTTCCTTTGACTTCAGGCGGGTAAATCACATAAGCCAAAATCGGCGTGATAATCCACAAAATAATCCCCACAGGCAAAAATGCTAAAAACCAGCTCACCCAATCCACGACCGCGCCACCGCCTTTTTCGATTTGCGTTAGTGCTAGCGGGTTTGGAGCTTGCCCTGTCAAAAATATCGAGCTAGACACACAAGTCGTAGCAAGCCCTGTCCAAATAAGATACGCGCCGATTTTGCGCGAGTTTTTATCAGGGTGAGAATCAAACATAGGCGCGATGCTTGAAACCACAGGATACACCGAGCCACCGCTTCTAGCTGCGTTGCTAGGGATAAATGGAGCGAGGATTAAATCCACAAGCGCAATCGCATAGCCTAGCCCTAGTGTGCTTCGCCCGAGCTTGCTTACGATATAGAGTGCTAGCCTCTCGCCAAGCCCTGTCTTAGTGAATCCTAGCCCAATCGTAAATGCCGCAAAGATAAGCCACACAACCGCGTTAGAAAATCCGCTGATTCCCTAATTTAGCGCGTCTGCGGCTTTGATTTTGGCATCTAATTCGCCAGAGCCTTTAGGTCCTAGTCGTAGCACCACCGCTATGACGATAGCAATCACGCCGATAAACGCAGGCGGAATGGGCTCTAAAATAAGCCCTAAAATTAGCCCCATAAATACGGAGAAATAAATCCACGCATTATGAGTGCAACCCTCAGGGGCATCTACGCCCCAAAACTTTGGCAAAATAAACACGATAAGCCCAAACACCACAGGTGCAAAGAGCTTCGCAAAAAACGCCACTTTGTCCTTTTCCATAAAGAACCTCCTTATTTTCATCTCCAAAATTTGCATTTGATACGCTAGATTCGCCTTAGTATTTTGGCTAGGCATATAGCGGTTACAAAATGCGTAAAAATTGTATGATAGTTTTTGCAAATAATGATTTGTATTTGATAGATTCTTTAATATTTTTTTGCGAAATTTTTGCGCTTTTTGATTTTTTGGCAATTTTGTAACTTTTAGGGTAAATTTTTCTTAAACTTTTTTTGTAGTGATTTTTGTTTTTTGTTGATTTGGTGTTGATTTTGTGCTGATTGTTGGGTAGTGTGGGGTGGTTAGATTTTGGGATTTTAGGTGTTTTTTGGCAAAATCATTGAAAATCACTATTTTTTGGATTTTGCAAGAGCTTTGCAAGGGTTTTTATAAGAGGTTTTGCAAGGATTTTGTAAAAGAGTCGCAAGGGTTTTGCAAGGGTTTTGTAAGATTTTATAAAAATTAGCATTGTTTAGCAAAAGTGATTTACGCGCTAATGTTTAAGATTTGCTATGCTTTGCAAATGCTTAGAGGATTGCTAGCAATCTAGCAAATCTAGCGCAAAATCTATGATAAAAAGGAAGCAAAAATGGCGACACGAAAAGAGCACGATTTTATCGGGGAGTTGGAGATTGATAATAGCGTATATTATGGGGTGCAGACTTTTAGGGCGGTTGAGAATTTTAACATTTCGCACGATAAGTTGGGGAATTTCCCCCGCTTCGTGCGTAATCTCGCACGGGTGAAAAAGGCTGCAGCGCTTGCAAACTATGAGCTAGGATTGCTAGATGAGAAAATCAAAAACGCAATCACAAAGGCGTGCGATGAAGTCATCGCGGGGAAATATTACGACCAATTTGTCGTGGATATGTTTCAAGGCGGGGCAGGCACAAGCACCAATATGAACGCAAATGAAGTCATCGCTAATATCGGCTTAGAGATTTTGGGGCACAAAAAGGGCGAGTATCAATACCTCCACCCAAATGACCATGTCAATCTAAGCCAAAGCACCAATGACGCCTATCCTACGGCGTTGCGTATGGCATTGCACGATTATTTGAGCGATTTGGCAAAGGCTATGGAGCATTTAAAATCTGCCTACGAAAAAAAGGCAAAAGAGTTTGCAAATGTCCTAAAAATGGGGCGCACACAGCTCCAAGACGCCGTGCCTATGACTTTGGGGAGAGAGTTTCAAACCTTTGCGGTTATGATGGGCGAAGACATACAGCGCGTGCTAGAGGCGCGCAAACTCGTGCTTGAAATCAATATGGGAGGCACAGCAATCGGCACAGGGATAAACTCTCACCCCGACTACCCAAAAGTCGTGGAGAAAAAGCTCCGCGAAGTAAGCGGACACGATTATATCGTGGCTAGCGATTTGATAGAGGCTACCCAAGACACAGGCGCGTATGTCCAAATCAGTGGCGTGCTAAAGCGCGTGAGCGCGAAACTCTCCAAAGTCTGCAATGACTTACGCTTGCTTAGCAGTGGTCCAAAATGCGGACTAAATGAAATCAACCTCCCAAAAATGCAGCCCGGAAGCTCGATAATGCCGGGCAAAGTCAATCCCGTAATCCCCGAAGTGGTGAATCAAGTGTGCTTTTTTGTCATCGGCTCTGATGTTACGGTTACCTTTGCTAGCGAGGGCGGACAGCTCCAGCTCAATGTCTTTGAGCCTGTGATTGCGTATAGTCTTTTTAATAGTATCGTAATGCTCGAAAAAGCGATGAAAACGCTCGCGGATAAGTGCATTGACGGAATCACGGCTAATGAGCAAGTGTGTAATGACTTCGTGTATAACTCTATCGGTATCGTTACCGCGCTAAACCCATACATCGGCTATGAAAACTCCGCTTCTATCGCAAAAGAAGTACTAAACACAGGCAAACGCGTGTATGATTTGGCATTAGAGCGCGGACTGCTAAGCAAAGAGGAGCTAGATAATATCCTCACGCCAGAGAATATGCTAAATCCGCATTTAACCCGCGATGAGCTAACCAAACAAAAATAACTACGCAAATAAATGGTGGCAAGCGAGAATGTAGGCAAGCGAGGGTTTTTCAAGCAAATGATTATTAGTAATTGCGTGTCGGCATAAGCATTTTTTGCAAACAAGCGTTTGTAAGTGAGTGTAAGTGAGCGTTTGCAAGCGTTGATTACACCTTTTTGTTTTTGATAAATCGCTCAATCTACATAATCGCTTTTTGCTTTGTGCCAAAAATGCACAAATAAAAAAACGCATAAAAAAGCAATAAAACTTCAAAAAACCCCTAAAACAACACAGGCGAAGTGTCTTTGCTAGCTTCATTTAGCACAAAAATTAGCCCCTCCGTGCTAATCCCTAGCACAAGGGCGAAATTAAACCGCTCTATTTTTAGCATTTTTGGTAGCTCATTTGATGAGTCATAGCATATCGCTTCTAGCTTTTCTTTGCTATGATTTTCATCATTTTGGCTACTATCATTTAGAGCATTTTCACAAAGATAAAATCCCACTTTTGAATGCTCCCCATACTCATCATTTTCATCGCTACTTTCTTTCAGCGGAGTAAAGATTTTCATCTCTTTTTCGCCTAAGATTCTAGGGACAAAAAACGCCAACTCGCCAAATTTAGCATTTTCTTTGAGATATGTCGCATAGCGCAAAAATATCTCTACGCTATGGGTTGGGATAGCGACTTTGTTGCTTTTGCCAAGAGGGAGGATTTTTGCCTCTGGGGATAGTGCTATGGGCAGTAGCTTTTCTAATGGCGCAAAATCGCGCAACTCAAACGCTATCTCATCACCCTCCCTTAGACACAGCTCCACCACTGCTCCAAGCTCTGGGAGAAATACCGCAGGTAAGGGTATCTGATACGCACTCACTTTGTGATAAAACTTGCTTTCAAAGATTTGATGAGGGGTGATAATATCAAGCGGGGAGTGTTTGGGGTTTATGCAGGTGGTGTATTCTTCGATACTCAAATCCGCTATGCCTTGCAATGAAGTGATGATTTTGCGGGGATTTTGCTTGACTATGCCATCAAGTAGCTCTTGGATAGGAAGTCTTGCTTGTGGGGTTAGATTATTATCTTTGTTTGTCGCATAGCTATTGTATCTGTTTGTATCGCTTGCAAAATTGCTTAGACAATCATCAAAAAATAGGATTTCTTTTTCGCGGATTATTTCTTTTGCAATGCTGTATTGAATCTCGCTAAGCAAGATAATCTCTATCTTTTTGCCGACAAGCAAATATCGCACTAATCGAATAAGAGAATGCTCGATATTATCGACTTTTATCCACGCTACTTCGACATTTCGCATTTGTGCTTGGCTATCAAACACCACACCAAATGCCCCCTTTTCTAATGCCAAATCAATCTCATCTCTATCTAGCGCAAAAAACAGCACGCCCCTTTTGACATCTTCGACTTTGGTGGCAAACCCCTCAAAAGAGCCTATTGAAGGCTCATTGATGAGTTGCCCGCAAATGATTTCACTCGCTTCAGATACTCTCACTAGCTTACCTTACTTCCATTTTTGCGTTTTTTGTCGATGCCTAGCAAAGACAGACCATTTTCATCTTTGCTAGCAAGTATCATTCCATAGCTTAGCTCGCCCATAAGTTTGGCTGGTTTTAGGTTTGCCACCACGCAGACTTGCCTGCCGATAAGCTCTTGTGCATCATAAAACTGCGCGATACCTGATAGCACCACTCTAGGGCTAGACTCTCCCAAATCTATATTTAATCGCAAAAGTTTGCTAGATTTTGGCACGGGCGTGCAGGACAAAATCTCGCCTATTTTGATTTCTACTTTGGCAAAATCATCTATATTGATTTGATTTTGCAAATCTTGCAAGGTGGCTATGCCATCTATTTTTTGTTTTGCGATTTTTTGTTCTGTGATTTTTTGCTCTGCTAGATTTTGTGTATTGTTCGCATTTTGCGCAGTATTTTGCGTATTTGCAGAATCATTTGCGCTAGATTGCGCGCTAGATTTTGTGTTTGATTTTGTTGCGTAGTTTTCATCGATTAGAGGTTTTTCTATTTTGCTAAAAAGCGGTGGCACTTTTTGCACGCACAAATCCCTAAACGCCACATTTTCTTTCACAAATGCCCTAAAATTATTAGGCGAAATCTCCACGCTAAACGCGCTTGCTATGCTTTGCATAGTCTTTGGCATTATAGGATAAAGCGCAAACGCAACTTTTAATAACAAGTTAGCAAGCAATGCCAAAAGCCCATCTAATGCGTTTTTATCGCCGTTTTTGTGTAGATTCCACGGCTCATATTTCGCCACACTTGCATTAGCAAGGTGCAACACACGCCAAATATCCTCAATATAGCCTTTGATATTCATCGCTTCCATTTTGGATTCTAGCTCGGCAAAGATGGCGTTTGCTTCCTGCCATTCGCTTTTGTATAGCGACTCAAAATCCTGTGATTTTATACGCAAATTTGTGTATTTATCCGCGATTCCTATTAAGCGATTTAGCAAATTGCCTAAATCATTGCTAAGCTCGGTGTTTATCCGCTCAACCAATGCTTTTTGGCTAAAATCCCCATCTTGCCCAAATGGTGCTTCTCGTAGCAAGTAAAATCGCAAATTTTCAATCCCATAAGCGTTGGCAAATTCGCTAGGATTTATGACATTTCCAAGCGATTTGCTCATCTTTGCCCCATCTCGTAGCCACCACCCGTGCGCATAGATATGAGAGGGCAGGGGTAGCCCCAAACTCATCAAAAACGCAGGCCAATACACCGCGTGAAATCGCAAAATATCCTTGCCAACGATATGTGTGGCGTCTTGCCAATATTCTTGCTTAGGCGTATTAGATGTTGCGCTAGATTCTAGCGTTTTAGATTTTGGCACAAAATCTTGCTGATAAAATCCAAGCGCGCTAATGTAGTTAAACAGCGCGTCAAGCCACACATACGCTATGTGTTGTTTTTTTGGTGTGGTGAGATTGCTAGAATCTAGCCCATTTGGCACGGCGATATTTGGTAGTTTGATTCCCCATTCAAAGCTAGTGCGCGAAATGGATAAATCTTTTAGTCCGCCCTCTACAAATGCTATGACTTCATTGCGTTTGTGAGTGGGCAAAATCGCGCCTTTTTGATACCATTCTAATAGCCGTTTTTCATAGCGAGATAGCGCGAAAAAATAGCTCTCTTCTTTGATTTTGGTTAGCGGTTTATCGCCCGGACACTCTGGGCATTTGCCATTTTCTACCCCCGTGTAGTAGCTCTCACAACTTACACAATAATCCCCCTCATACTCCCCCAAATACACATCTTTGCTAGCACACATCGCTTCAAATACCTTTGCTACGGCGTGTTTATGGTTTTCATCAGTGGTGCGTATGAAATAATCATACCCAATATCTAGCCTATCCCACAAATTACGGAATTTAGAGCTTATCTCATCGGCGTATTGTTTTGGTGTTTTGTGTTTTGTTTTTGCCGATTGCTCGATTTTTTGCCCGTGCTCATCTGTGCCTGTCAGCAAGAAAACATCTTGCCCATTTAGCCATTTGTATTTTTTTAGCATATCAGCGATGATGGTGGAGTAGGTATGCCCGATATGTGGGACATCATTTACATAGTAGATAGGTGTAGTGATGAGAGATTTTTTGTTTGACACTTTTGCCCTTTGACAATGTTTAGTTTTATTGTGTTTTATAAGCAAAGCGCATTTAGCGTATGCAGAAGCCCAAAAACAATCGCATATTATAATGATAAATTACTAAAAATTGCCTAAATATATAAAGAATACACCAAAATACTCTACGATGTGAGATCAAAATTTGGAATTTTTAACTTGGGATTTGGCAGATTATAATCCATTTCCAAATCTATAAAATCATACAAAAGGCAAACATATTTTACGCAAAAGGTAGCACAAATTGATGCAACAATTCAAAAGAGAATATTTGCATCAAAATGATTATGTAGAATTTTACGAAAATAGCGATATGCTTGAATTACAACTCAAAAATATGACTTTAAAGTTTTTTGAGAAAAATAAAGATAAATTTTTAAATATTTCAATGACGGAGGCAAGATACTACAAAAACTTAGTAAAACCTCACAAAGTCTGATTTTAACGATAATGATTTAGGAAAAATGCTTACAAAAAGTTGCTATTGTAGGACAGATGGTAAAGTGTGGTTAGATTTTTATACATAGCTATTTTTCGCAACAAATATGCGTTGAGCGATATTTTTATCCAAAATGGCACGAAAATGGCACGATAAAACAGAGCCACAAAGATGAGCTAGATAGGGTATTTTGGCAATCAGTAGTATTTTACAAAAATATAAACTAAAAACAAAAACACAACTCTAAGTTAAGAGATTTTGAAAATATAAAAAGTTAGGTGCTAAAAGCGAAAACAATGTAATTGGATAATTAAACATTAACAAAATATGGTAGAGTTTTTTGCTTAGATTTAATGATTTGCTATAAAACACTTAAAACATAAATTGTGTAAAATAGCACTTCTTAACTAAATTTAGGAGAAAAGTATATGAAAGTTAGATTAAAAAATGTCGGTATGCTTGATGAAGCCGAATTTGAAGTTGGTGATTTGACTATTATTTGTGGAGAAAATAATACGGGTAAAACTTATGCGACTTATAGTTTGTATGGGTATTTAGATTTTATAAATGGCAATAATTCTCGCTTTGCCATACTTGGAATTATAGAACATATTATAAAGCAATTTGGTAGTCTCGTTGATTTTAGGGATGAATATACAATAAAAATCACAATAAATAATATGCAAACCATTATTGGTAGTCTGTTTGATACTATAATATCCACATACAATAATAACTTAGAAGAGATTTTAGCAGGAAATATCGAAGACTTTAAGAATAGTATTTTTAAAATCGATACAAAAGATATGATATTAGATATTTTGAAAAATATTAAAGATGGAGTTAATAAACAAGTAATTATAGATTTTTTTGGATATTCTTCGGAATTTACATTAAGTAACATTATAGATGAATACTTTGAATTTAACTACGAAAAAGGAAAAAATCATTTCCTTGAAAAAATGCAACAAGACTTGGAGTTTAGAAAGCAGAGATTTATTTTTGTATTATTCTCATACATAACTTTTAGTATGTATCCAAGAGCCTTTATATTGAGTGCTGAACGGACAGGTGCATCAATGTTCCAAAAAGAACTCGATGTAAATAAAAATGAAATCGTGGATAGAATCTCAAAAGTTAATACAAAGAATATGCAAGAAATTGTCGCAGATGTTTTTAATAACAGATATTCAAGATACCCAAAACCCGTAAAGGATAATATTTATTTTATCCGCGAACTTGATATGGCAAGCAAAAAAATTAGTTTTATAAAAAGCGCAGAATCTTTGCCTTTGCATAAGGAAATTGTGGAGATTCTCTATAAAATTGTAGGTGGAAAGTATGTTGTTAGTGAAACAAGCATAGAATTTGCACCGGGAGCAAAGCAAAGGATTACAAAGGGTAAATTTGCCATACAACGCGCCTCTAGCTCCGTTCGCTCTCTTTTAATGCTTAATTATTATGTTCTCAATGTTGCGCAAAAGGGAGATATTTTGATGATAGATGAGCCAGAGCTAAATCTTCACCCAAGCAATCAAATTTTAATGGGCAGACTTATCGCATTGCTTGTAAATGCGGGGATTAAAGTATTTATTACTACCCATAGTGATTATATAGTGCGCGAATTAAGTAATTGCATAATGTTAAATAATCTCTCTTGCGAACAAATAAATAAATTACACAAAAAAGGCTATACCAAAGAACACAAATTAGAATCAAGCAAAGTAAAAGCATATATTGCTGACAAGGTTCGTGGGAAAAATACTTTAAAACCAATAAAAGTAGATTCTAAACAAGGTATATTTATGGATACTTTTGATGAGCCTATAAATTCACAAAATGAAAATCAAAGTTTAATTTTTGAAGAGATTATAAAGGCTAAAAATGACAAATAAAACTCTAAAAGATTTTCGCAATGCCATTCATAAAAATTTAAAAGTTGAGCCACAAAATAAAAAGAGCAGTTGTTTTATCATTAAGGAAGATAAAAAAGAAAGCCTCATAAAACAAATTCATTTTACCTTTAAAAACCAAGATGATATTTTAATCATCAAGCAAGATAAAACTGAAAACTTAAATAAAAACTACACTATTGAAAATTTATTTGAAAAGAATTCACCAAATACAAATTGTTGTTGTGATTTTATATTATTTTTGAAATCAAAAAATAATGAATTAGAAATTTATTGCTGTGAAATAAAGTCGCGTTATTGTGAAAAATATCTTAATGAAGCACTTCATCAAACCAAATCATCAAAATTATTTGTTTCGTATCTTTTGGAATATTATTCTTATCTTTACAATACCAAATTAGAGCCTACAAACTTTTATCGATTCTATATTTATCCACAAATTAACATTGCAAACAAGTTGTCAGCATACAAAAAAGGCGATAAAGTAATATATTCAAAGCCAATTAAGATTGATGGGTCAGGGTGTGCAAAAATCACAAATGGATACGATTTTTTCAATTTTTAATAAACTAACTATTATTAAAATAGCACAAGTTTTAAAGCCTCAATATTTGATGTAAATATTTGCCAAAACATAACCCCTCGCGCTTTTTTGTGGCTTTGATGTTTGTTTGCAATGATTTTATAGCGCGTTGTTGGCGATTTGCTTTGCCTCATTTATGGCATTTTGGATTTTGGATTTTATCGCGGCAGAATCTATTTTAGAATCTAGGCTAGAATCCGCGCTAGATTTTGTAGCGTTTGTGCCATTTGTTTTTGCGCTATCATTTTTTACACCCTCTATTTTAACCCCTGCTTGGGCGAAGTTTTCGCCGCCCCCGCCATTTCCGCCCAGACTCTGCGCCACGCTCTTTACCCACTCGCCCGCTTTGATTTTGGCATTTTTCACACCCGCGACTATGTGGATTCTCCCCTCATCGATGCCAAAAAGCATTACCGCCACGCCATTTGCTCCATACTGATTTTTGGCGTTATCCACCGCTTCTTTGATCTCGCCTACACTCGCGCCCTCCACGCTTTGCACGATGAGTGTTACGCCATTTATTTGCTTAGCTTGCAAGTTTTTGGGGCTTAGATTCCCACTTGCACCGCCCTTTGACGCCCCGCCCTTTTTTGCCATTTTCGCGCTAGATTTGAGCTTGGCGATAGCTTCTATTATGTTATTGCTTTTTAGCTCTAATCTTGCTTGTTTGCCCTCATTTAGCGCGGTTTTGGCGTATTCATAGCCCGCACGCCCGCATACCGCTTCGATTCTGCGCACTCCGCTTGAGACGCCACTCTCTTTTGTGATATAAAAACTGCCGATTTGTGCGGTGTTTGGCGTGTGGATTCCCCCGCATAGCTCGATAGATTCCCCAAAAGTGATTACGCGCACTTCCTCGCCATACTTCTCGCCAAAGAGCGCGCACGCACCCTTTGCTTTTGCTTGGGCGATTGGCATTATCTCGCACTTTTGGGAGTCGCCCTGCCAAATCCGCGCATTGACAAAGTCTTGGATTTGCTCGATTTGCTCGTTTGTGAGGGCGTTTGGGTGGGAGAAGTCAAAGCGCAAACGCGTAGATTCCACGAGGCTTCCTGCTTGGGCGATATGAGAGCCCAAAATCTCTCTTAACGCAAGGTGGAGCAAATGTGTCGCGCTGTGGTGCTTGGCGATTTCTGCACGCGCATTAGAATCCACATTCGCACAAATCGTCCCTCCCGCGTTGAGCTCGCGTTTGACTTGCACTTGGCTAAGATTTAATCCAAAGAATTTTTTGGTGTCAATCACTTCCGCGAGAATCTCGCCCCGCCCACCACTTTCTTTAGAATCTAAACGGGAAGCCCCCTCCATTGCGAAGTTGCCACCCTTTTGTGCCCCCTCCCTTGCGGAGGGGGTTTGGGGGTGGGTTTTAGAAATATCAAAATCTTTATTGCTAGAAGATTTTACCCTCCCCCCTAGCCCCCCTCCGCAAGGGAGGGGGGAAATAATCACGCCTTTATCGCCTATGGGACCTCCAGATTCTGGATAAAACGGCGTCTTATCTAGCATTACCCAGCCATTCTCACCACTTTTTAGGCAATCCACGCGCTTAAAGCTAGAATCAAGCAACGCTAAGATTTTGCCCTCCGCGCTCACGCGCTCATAGCCCACAAATTCATTTTCCCCAAACTCGCTTAAAAGCGCGTTAAAATCGCCATTTTTCACTTCATCGCCACTGCCCCTCCAGCTCGCTTTGGAGCGCGATTTTTGCTCGTTCATACATTTATCAAACGCCACCAAATCCACTTCGATTCCGCTTTCACGGAGCATATCTTGGGTTAAATCTAATGGGAATCCGTAAGTGTCATACAATTTAAACGCCACACCACCATTAAAGATTTTCGCGCTAGAATTTGCATTATCAGATTCTGATTTTTTGGCACTTTTTGCGGATTGTTCAAGTTTGCCTAATTCCGCTGAAAACAGCTCCATTCCCGCTTCGATTGTCTCAAAAAACCGCGCTTCTTCATTTTTGCACTGCTCCATTATCGCGCTTTTGCGCTCTAAGAGATAGCCATAATGCGCGCCCATACTCTCGCACACTTCGCCCACCACTTCGTATAAAAAGGGCTTTTTAAGCCCGAGTAAGTAGCCGTGTCGCACCGCTCGGCGCAAGATTCTGCGAAGCACATAGCCTCGCCCCTCTTTGTCGAAATTCACCCCTTGCGCCAAAAGAAACGCCACACTTCTAGCGTGGTCAGCGATAACCCGAAAAGACGCTTGAGCTTTTAGCGATAAATCATCACCCCCGTGAGAATCCAGCACCTCATCATCGTGCAGATAGCTTAGCCCCGTGAGATTTTCGATGCACTTCATTAAGGGGGCGAAAAGCGAGGTATCGTAGTTGTTGATTTTGCCTTCTTTCAAAGCATAGACGCGCTCTAGCCCCATTCCTGTGTCGATACTTGGGCGTGGCAGTGGGGTGCGAATGCCGTCTTTTTGCTCATATTGCATAAAGACAAGATTCCAAATCTCTAAAAATCTATCGCCCTCCCCGCCGAAATAATCCTCGCTTCCGTTGAAATACCGCTCCCCTTGGTCGATGTAGATTTCACTGCAAGGTCCGCAAGGTCCGCTATCGCCCATTTGCCAAAAGTTGTCTTTATCGCCCATTTTTTTAATGCGACTAGGCGCGATATGCTCCTGCCATAGCTCATAAGCCTCATCATCGCTCTCGTGCACCGTTACATACAGCAGGCTTTTATCAAATTGTAGCACCTCCGTTACAAATTCCCACGCGAAGCTAATCGCCTCGCGCTTGAAATAATCCCCAAAGCTAAAGTTGCCAAGCATTTCAAAAAGCGTGTGGTGGCGGGCGGTGTAGCCGACATTTTCTAAGTCATTATGCTTGCCACCTGCACGGATACATAGCTGTGAGCTAGTCGCACGCGGAGGCGTGGGTGTGGGGATTTTGCCCGTGAAAATGTCCTTAAACTGCACCATTCCTGCGTTTGTGAAAAGCAAACTGCTATCATCAGGCACTAAAGGCATAGAATCATAGACTTTATGCCCGCTAGATTCTGTGCCGTTTTGCGCTTGCGTGCTAGATTTTGCGCTTGCGCGTGTCGTGTCGCTAGATTTCGCGCTGTTTGTGTCTAGCGCACTTTGCGTGCTAGACTTGCTTAGTTTGCCTTGCTTGCTCGCAAAAAACTCCAAAAACAACGCCCGAATGTCCATATTATTAGTTGTGTCATTTATGCTATTTTGCATTAAAAACCTCGTTCAAAAATTACCCTAAATAATCAATAATCGTTCCATTATCCCTAAAATACGCATTTTGCTATGCAAAATCTACAAATATCAATCAAAATTTTCACAAAATCTATAAAAAAACGCTAAAAAATACCAAAAAAACAATCAAAAACACACAAAGACAAAATCAAAAAATCTTAATGCAAACTACACGCAGACTACCCCAAAAATCGCACTAAAAAATCATTCCCCACCTTTGTGATTTGTAGCACCACAAGGCTAGCTAGCCCAGCGACTAGCCCCGCTAAGGCGTCATCGCCTACTACGCCTAGCCCGCCTTTTGCTTCTTTGTCGATTTTGCCAATGAGTGAGGGCTTGCATATATCAAACACGCGAAAAAGCACAAACGCGCTTGCCACGCTAAGAATGCTAATCTCACTAAAACAAGCGATTGAAAGGGCTATCCACACGCCCACCACTTCATCGATGACTATCCAGCCTTCATCGTGGCAAAATCCCTCTTTGTGCTCATTTTGTGCCTCATAAAGATTTACTTGCTTTATGGCTAGCAACCCCACAAAAATGGCTAGCAAAAAAAGCGTCTGTGAGGAAAAATACAAAATCGGCAAACCAAAAGCTACCCCTGCTATGCTACCCATAGTCCCGCTAGCTTTTTTGCATTTGCCCACCCAAAAAACGCTTAAAAACGCGATTTGAGCAAGATTTGTGGTGTTTGATTTTGCTATTTGGCTTGTGTTTTTTTGCGTGGATTTGTTGGGCTCATTAGCAAAATCCTTACTAGAATCCACCCCAAAATCCTCCATAAAATCTGCGTTATGTTTTTGGCTAGAATCTAGCTTAAAATCCTCCACAAAATCCGCACTATTTGCATTTGTCTTATCCGCAAAATCCTTGCTAGATTTTGATTTTTTGGCATTATTTTGATGATTTGTATTCATTATGTTTTTTGTAGATTTTACATAGCTTATGGATTTCTAAATCCATCTTTTAGTCGTTTTTTGCCTAGCTCTACGGCGGGCTGGTCATAAGTATTTATGCCTAAAGCAGTGCCCACCGCTGAAGTAAGTAGCTCAAAATACGCTATCAAAGCCCCCACACTAGCTTCGCTTAGCTCATTTAGCATTATAGAATCTAGCGGTATCTCTCTATCCTCTAGCCCATCTAGCGTCTCAAAAGTCGCCACCCTCTGCCTATCTAGCAATTCGCTAAAATCTATGCCATTGACAAAATCGCTAGATTCTATGGAACGTAGGCTAAGTCTTGGGATTTTGGGCGGATTTTTGATAAGATTTTGGCTTTTTAGCGCGTTTGTTGATAGGGACAAAAAAGTTACGCTTTTATCAGCTCTGCCTTCAATGATTAACTGCAAAAATGAATGCTGGTCAATACTGCCTATAAGCCCCACAGGACTTAGCCCCACAGCTTTGCCCTGCGCATCTATCTTGCCTAAGCTCTCCCCCCAAAGCTGCACAAACCACGCGTTAAACTCTTTAAAAATGCTTGAATACGAAAAAAGTGTAGTGATAGGATATGTCTCATAATGTTTGGCAAAAAAGCTAGCCTTTGTCAAAATATGCTCCTCTTTGCGCGCAAAAAACCCCTCCATAAACTCCCTAGCACCGCGCAAAATCTCGCTAGCATTAAACCCTAGCAATGCCAAAGGCGTAAGCCCTACCGCGCTAAGCACGGAAAATCTACCCCCCACGCTTGGATTTATACTAAGGCATTCTACCCCCTCTTTGCTCGCAAACTCTTGCAATGCCGAACCCTCATCAGTGATACAAAGCAAATGCTCTTTGTTTTGGCAAGAATCTAGCAAACCAAACCTAGCAATGACATATTTTAGCAAGCTAGCAGTCTCAATCGTGCTACCTGATTTGGAAATAGCCATAAATAGCGTGGAATCTAGCGAAATATTTGCTAGGGCGTGAGGGATAATAAGCGCGTCTGTATGCTCTAAAAATATGATTTTAGGTGGATTTTTGCGTGAAATTTCAAAATCTTGCGTGCTATCTTTGCCTTTTCCCACATAGCGCAATAAATGATAAATCGCCTTTGTCCCAAGTGAGCTCCCACCTATGCCAATTAGAATGATATTTTCTACGCTTTTTAGTAGCTCTTTTTTGCGCTTGCAAAATCTAGCTATGTCCTCACACGCCTTGTTTTCAAAGGGTAGTGCATAATACCCACTTACGCCTTTTTCTCTCTCATTTAAGATTTTGGCAAAAATCTCATTATTTGTCTTTGTATCTGCGTGCTTTTCATAAAAATTATTCAAAAAAGCTAACATTTTGATTTCCTAGTTTTTATTTTGTAGCGTTTATTAGGCATTATAAAATCTAATGCTCCAAAGCCCACAAAGCCATATCTACAAGCCTTCTTGAATACCCCATTTCATTATCATACCACGCAAGCACTTTGATAGATTTGCCAATGGCTAGTGTTTTGTCTGGCACGATGATTGCGCTATAAGGTGAGCCGATAAAATCGCTTGATACGCATTTGTCCTCATCGACAAAAATGATTCCTTTCATACTAGAATCTTGCGCCTGTCTAAATGCCTCATTTATCGCCTCTACGCTTGCTTCTACGCATAGATTTGCACTCAAATCCACAAGGCTTACATCAGGGGTTGGCACGCGCACGGCAAATCCATTAAACTTGCCTTGCAACTGCGGGATAACAAGCCCCACAGCTTTTGCAGCACCCGAACTTGTGGGGATAATATTTAGCGCGCAAGCTCTAGCGCGGCGAATGTCTTTGTGCTTGACATCTAGCACATTTTGGTCATTTGTGTAGCTATGCACGGTCGTCATAAGGGCTGATTGTATGCCAAAATTTTCGTGCAAGATTTTAGCGATGGGGGCTAGGGCATTGGTCGTGCAAGAGGCATTTGAGATGACTTGCTCGCCTTTATAGTCATTATGATTTACGCCATAGACAAAGGTTGGGGCATTATCGGCTGGGGCGGAGATGATTACGCGCTTTATGTTGTCTTTTAAATGCACGCTAGATTTTTCTAATGAGTTAAATTTACCCGTGCACTCAATCACGCCCTCCGCGCCAAAAGCTGAAAAATCCACATTTTTTGGGTCTCTATCGCTTAGGATTTTTACCTTTTTTGATTTGCCGATGGCTAAATGCGTCTCATCGACTTTGCTAGCCTCATAGCCCCTATGCACAGAATCGTATTTTAGCAAGTGCAAAAGCGTGTCAATATCTGCGGTGGTATTTAGCGCGACTAGCTCTATATCATCTCGTTGCCCGATGATTCTAGCGGCACAAAGCCCGATTCTACCTGTGCCATTTATGGCGATTTTTTTCATAATCGATTCTCCTTAAATATTGTGATGACTAGCCCATTATTTTGACAATAAAAACTGCGCAAAATACAAGACTAAAGGCGGCAAATAATGCTAAAACTAATCCTATCATTTCATTTTCTCCAATTTGTTAAGCTCTTTATTGTATTCATATCCACACCATAAAATCGCAGATATAAAAAACAACATACACACACTAATGATAATCGCCTCCCAAAAAGTAAGTTCCTTATGATGAGTGAAAGCATATCCACCTGCTCCAAACAATGCAGTCATAAAGCCTAATATTAGACTTCTTAGCATATCAAGCTTTGACTTGGCGCGGTCTTTTTTGCTCATATACAACTCCGTATTGATTATATTGTGAAAATACCAAATACTATTTTACTATTTGTTTTTCTGCGCTTTTTGCTTATTTGATTGCTTAGATTTTGCTTCCTCTAGTCGCTGTTCTTCTAGTTTTTCCTCTTGTGCTTTTAGCTTTTCTTGCTCTAGCTCTTCTTGATAATCGTGCAAATATCGCTCCTTGCCCTTAAACTCAATAATCGTGCAATGAGGATACACTTCGATTTGATGATAGATATTGCTTACGCGTTTTAGCAGTCTCCCTGCGCTCTCTGGGATACAGTGTGGATTTTCGGCTAGCTTTTGGTGGTCTTCATTATCAGGCGTTACAAACACTTGAGATTCTGGCACATCGCCCCACCCATAGTGCTTCATCGCCATTCTCACCCAATACTTACTATCGGTAATATCCACAAGCCGTTTCATTATGCGGTTGTCTTTGGAGGAATTTTCTACCACAGGGGAAGCAGTAACCCACCCCTTTATGCGATAGAGGTAGTTTTGGTAATCCGCGGCTTTTTTTGGCACAGAATTTACCAAATCATCTAAAAGTAGCGTAAAACGAAAATCTAAATATTTATTTTGGGCTGCAAGTGCGTTGCCATAAGAGTTGGCAAAGACAATAAGCGACCAAGAAAAAAAGCCAGCCACCACAGCAGATAGCACAAAAAACGCCCTTTGAGGTGCGCTTCTTGTGATTAGATTTTCGCTATTTGCCTGCGCGATTTCCTCTTTTTTGTGCGCCCAGCCTCTCCACGCACTCACTACATACACGCTAATAGTCGCGCTAAATACGCCTATGCCGATAAACGCACGCGGACGAGTAAGCGGCTCTACAAGCACCAAATAAGTCCCATAAGAAAACACAATCCCAATAGCAAGTATAGCAAGGGCTAGCAGGGTTGAGATAGCTTTATTTACCCGTGCTTGATATATGCTAGATAGCACAAAAAATCCCAAAATCCAAAAAAAGCAGATTTTTATCCCACTCCACCCAAAATCATTCCACAAATATCCCACATACATTATGACATTTTTGACAAACCCGCTTGGAATCTCGGCTAAATGATACATCTCTGTGCTTGCTTGGTCATGGGCAAAAGGGTGCATAATAAATAGCTTAAACACGCCTAAGGCAAGCAAGTAACAACACATTGACACGCATACAAAAATCAGTGTTTTTTTGATTCCTGCGTTGGTTTGGTTTAGCATCAAAAATGCAAAAAATGACACCAAAATCACCTCAATCCCGCTACTTGCTTGATAAGTCATACACATACCAAGTGAGCAAAGAAAGCTCACAGGAATATAGGCTTTGATATGGTGGATAAATACAAATGGTATCACGCTAAAAAGCACGGATAACGCCATATACGGCGAATCAAAGCGGAAAGATAGCTCCTCTAAAAAATACGGCGAAAGCCCGATAGGCACAGAAGCGATAATCCCCATAACGGTTAGTCGCTTTTTGTTTGGAATCTCGCTAGATTCCCACAATCTATCCTCATTTTTCCATATAATCTCACGCACGCTCCACACAAGGATTACCGAAGCAAAGCTAAGAAATGCGATGGCTACAAGCTGTGTAAGGGGGGCAATATCGCTAAGCGTGGTGCTCATGTGCATAGGGGTAGAGAGAAACCAGCTAATATAGCGCGAAAAATTATCCCATTCTTTATAGCCGATAGCTGCGCGCCCCAAATCATCGATATAATACACATCAGCGCGGATAAGACTCAAAATCCCTAAAAGATAAATAGAAAAGGCGATTAAAAAATATTTCCAAAATCCCTGCGTCTGAAAAAGGGCTAGGCTAGCGGTGCGAAACTCACTAAAGATTTCAGCAAAGAGGCTAAATGGTGGTTTTGGGAGGAGCGATAGAGACTTGGTAGAATCTTTGGTATTTTTAGAGTTCATTTGTATCCTTTTTGTTTTTGATTTTTGTAAGGCTTTAAAAAAGCGCACTTTTAGAGCTACTAGATTTTGGGGTAGAATCTAGCTTAGGTTTTTCATTGCCATCTGTCAAATCCGCATTATTTTCGTGGCTATTTTCCAAATGTCGATGCTCTAGTATGAAATGCGGGCGAGATTTTACCTGCTCATAGATTCTAGCGATGTATTCGCCTATGACGCCTAGTATGATAAGCTCAATCCCGCCGATAAAGCTAATGATAACAATAAGGCTAGGGTAGCCAGCTACGGCATTGCCATAGATAATCGTATCGATGATGCGATATATCCCAAACACCACCGCAAACGCAGAGATGATAAACCCAAATACAAATGCTAAGCGCAATGGCATCGTGCTAAAGCTTACGATTCCCTCCACTGCGTATTTAAATAGTTTCCAAAAACTCCAGCTAGAGGATTCTTTGATATGTGGGATATATTCATATTCTAGTTTTTCGCGCTTATATCCCACCCACGCAAACATTGCTTTGCAAAAGCGATGATATTCATTCATTTGCAAAAGTGAGGCGATGACTTCTTTGTCCATTAGGCGAAAATCCCTCACGCCAGATTCGATTTTGACTTCGCTGATGAAATTTGAGACTTTGTAAAATAGCTCGCTTAAAAAAGCGCGGATTTTGGACTCTCCTGCACGCGTGGTGCGACAGGCGTAGATGACTTTTGTCTCTCGCTTTGATTCTAGCCAGATGCGCACCATATCGCTAATTAGTCTTGGTGGGTCTTGCAAATCCGCATCAAGCAAAATCACGCCCTGCCCACGCGCTTTTTGAAGCCCTGCTAGTATGGCGGCTTCTTTGCCAAAATTGCGCGAAAAAGAGTGGATATGGATTTGCCGTTTTTGGCTTATGTCTGTTTTTGTGAATTCTTGGGATTTGATATTATCTAGCACTTGGAGGGTTTTATCCCTGCTCCCGTCATTTACAAAAATAATCTCATAGGGCAAAAATGTTTTTTCATCTGCGTTACCAAAATCCGCCCCATCAAAATCTGTTTTGGTAGAATCCGTAGCAAAATCTGCAAAATCTGCAAAATCCGCCTTAGCAAAATCCCCGCTTAAAAGCGTGAGATTTTGCTCTAATAACGGGACAATTCCATTCATCACTTTTGTGATTTCTGCCATAAAAGGTGGCAGGGAGATTTCTTCATTGTAGCAGGGGACGACTATGGATAGCCCCACGATTTTATTTTGTTTATTTTGGCTACTTGGGCTAGCATTTTGCAAGCCGTGTTTGGCGGGTATTTGTTTAGTGGAGGGTTGTTTGGTAGGGGTTTTTAAAGTATTTGATACATTGGTATTCATAGCAAACTCACATATATTTAAAATCGCTTACAAAGCGTAAAATCCTAAAATTGTAATCCGTAGAAATAAACTAATATTAAATCTTTAATTTAGCTTTTGTAAAATCTCATCGATGATTTTTTGCGCGCCGTTTTCTTTTGCTAGGGCTATGAGGGTTAAAGATATGGATTTTAGCTTTTGATTATTTTTTGCAAAAAAATCAATATGCGTTAAAATCTGCCCTCTCATAGATTCTAGCTTTTGGGGGCTTTTTTCGCCTTTGTCATCTAAGACTACAAATCCTAGCTCTTTTGAAGTGAAAAATCCTGCATTATGGACTTGATGATTGCCTGCGGCATAGGGGTATGGGATATATATCATTGGCAATCCTAATGCCGCATTTTCCCACACAGAGCTAGCCCCAGCCCTGCCTATGCAAATATCAGCCCTGCTTAGTTTGGAAATAATATCTTTGCTAAATCCAAAAAGCTCTACGGCATTTTTGCTAGAATCATTGGCTCTAAATTGCTCTTCTAAATGATAATTTATGCCTAATTTTTTGTAGTATTCTTGCGTGGATTTTAGCTCGTTTTGCCCGCATTGGTGGATAATGCTAAATCCCCTTTCCAAAAGTGTTTTTGATAATTGTAGGGCTAGGGCGTTTATCGTGCGTGCGCCTTGAGAACCACCGATAAAAGCGATGGTTTTGACTTCATCTCGTATGCGTGCGTTTGCCCTCGCTTGGGATTTGGTGGGGTATGCTATGGGATTTTCTCCAAACGCACTAAACACACGCTTTGCAAATGGTGATAAAAGTGAATTTAGTCTGCCTTTTATGGCGTTTTGCTCGTGGATAAAAAGAGGCTTGCCAAAGAGTATCGCGCCAAAGCTAGCAGGCGCAGCACTAAAGCCACCTACGCTGATTACGGCTTTTATGTCGTGTTTTTTGAAAATGTGATAAATGGTTTTTAGGGTTTTTAGGTGAGAAAAAAGGGATAGGATTTTGCCTACTCCGCGCTTATCTACCACCCCTGAAGTTTGCAAAAAATAAGTCGCTATAAATAGGGGGTTTTGTTGTCTTGCTTCATTGTGAGATTCTGTGATATTTTTTGCATTGCCACGCGGATTTTGCAAATTTGCTTGCAATGATGATTTGGCGTTAGAATCTAGGCTAGATTTTGGGACAGATTCTAATGTGGATTTTACCCTCCCCCTAGCCCCCTCCGCAAGGGAGGGGGAATCTATTTCGTCATTGCGAGAATTTGCGACTTTGTCAAAAGTTGCAAATTCGTGGCAATCTATTGTTTTGTCAATTATTTTTTTGTCATATTGAGGGCTTAAGCCCGAAATATCTCTATTTTTAAGCTGCGATTGAGATACTTCGGTCGCTTGCGCTCCCTCAGTATGACAAATTGTTGTTTGTGGATTTTGCTCGCACAACTGCGACAACTTTCGCTCTGCTAAATCGCTACTTCGTAGCTGTGGGCTTGTGCCACGCGGATTTTGAAAATCCGTTCGCAATGACGGATTATCGCTAGATTTTACCCTCCCCCCTAGCCCCCCTCCGCAAGGGAGGGGGGATTTTGGATTGCCACGCTCGCTATCGCTCGCTCGCAATGATGATTCTGCCATACTAGAATCTTTTTCACTAAAATCTACAATTCTAGTATTTGCGGTATTGCTTTGGTAAATCCTCTCGTCCTGCGAATGAGGCGTATTAGACATACGCCGCAGTGAAGCAGGGTGAGAGGATTTACCAAATTGATTACCCAAAGACGAATTGCCATTGCTATCAAAACTGCCAAACCATTGCCTATCTTGCCCATTAACCGACCCCACATACACCACCTCTACCCCCCTCTTGCTTAGCTCCTCGCCAAGTGCCAATGCAATGGCTAAATGCCCCCCCGTGCCTCCACCTGTGATAAGCAATGCCAAATCTTATACCTCACGCCAGCATTATGCGTATTTACGCGCCTTCTTTTACGCGCCTTGTCGCATAAAGGATTTTAGGCTTTCTTTGAAGCCAAAGTCTGGATATTCTATCATTGATAGGGCGATTTGCCCTGCGGTTTTATTTGCCGTGTTAAACACAAGCGGTGCTAGAAAATTTACCATAGAATCCTCTACATTGCGCTGAAGCACGACAATGCAATACACTTCCACGCTAGAATCATTTTTGATTTCTAGCAGGCTTTCTATGTATTTGGGGATTATAAAGCTGTATTCGCGCAGGGCATAGGGATTGACAAGCATCATTTCTATGTTGTGGGCGATTTGGTTTGTGCCATATTCATTGGTGGCGATGTTTTGGTTTGTAGCGATGATTTTAGAGAAATACTCATCGATTTTGACAAGCTCGACACTTGTGATGTATTCAAATCCTAAAATAGGGGCTTTTATAGCATAACGCATAGATTCTCCTTTTGTGATTTTGCTTTTGTGGTTTTGTGGGGATTTTGTGATTTTGGTGGATTTTATGGTTTTGCATTTAGCAAGCGATAAAGCAAACTTTGTGCCTAAATCTGCATTAAAATCGTGTCAATAAAAATCTACCAAACTATGCTATAATCAGGGCTTTTTTGATTTTGCCTTGCAAATTTGCATCTCACAAAGTCTAAAAACCCAAATATGCAAAATCTAATAAGCCTAAAAGGAAATTTGTGCTAAAAAAAGCATTTCTAACCAATAGTAGCGGAATCCTATGTTCTCGCATTTTTGGATTTTTGCGGGATTTGAGTATGGCAAATATTTTGGGAGCGGGGATTTATAGTGATATATTTTTTGTGGCTTTTAAGTTTCCAAATCTTTTTCGCAGAATCTTTGGGGAGGGGGCTTTCACGCAGAGTTTTTTGCCAAATTTTATCGCTTCTAGCAAAAAGGGCGCATTTAGCGTGCTAACACTTGGCATTTTTAGCGGGATTTTGATTGTTTTTAGTCTTTTTGTTGTGGCATTTAGCGGGGGTGTTACGCGGATTTTGGCACTTGGATTTGATGATTCTCTCATAGAGATTGCAAAACCTATTGTGGCGATACATTTTTGGTATTTGCTATTAGTATTTTGGGTAACATTTTTTAGCGCGCTTTTGCAGTATAAAGGGCATTTTTGGGTAAGCGCGTATAACACGGCGTTGTTAAATATCGCAATGATTGTGGCGTTGTTTGTCGCAAGAGGCAAAGATGAGCTAGAAATCGTGTATTTTGTAAGCTATGGAGTGATAATAGGGGGGGTGGCACAAGTGGTGTTGCATTTTTATCCGCTGTGGAGTCTTGGGTTTTGCAGGGTGTTTGTGTGTGGGGTGTTGGAGCTAAAAAAAGCTTTTTTTAACGGGGGCAATTCGTCTTTGGGTTCTTTTGGTAATTGCAATTTGTCTGCGGGTAGTCATTGCATAGATTTTGCAGATTTTGAGAGTTCGCAGGCAAGAGAGCCTAGCTCACTCCCAAAATCTGCAAAAAACTCCACAAGCACCACCTCACCAACTTCGATTGATAGAAAAAATGGCGAGGATTATTTATCGCAAGATTCTAGTAAAAATGCGGATTTTAGCGCAAATAGCGATAGTTCGTCATTGAAAGCGGAGCGAAGCAAAAATACTAGAATTGTGGGGGAAAATGGTGGCGAGGATTCTAGCGATTGCGTCATTGCGAGCGAGCAGAGCGAGCGTGGCAATCCACTTTTTAACAATAACAAAATAGATTGCCACGCAAATGCGGACGCATTTGCTCGCAATTACGAAATAGATTCCACCTCACAAAACTATCAAAATGTGGCGGAGGGGGCTAGGGGGTGGGTAAAATCCACATTAGAATCTAGCCCAAAATCTAGCCTAGATTCTAACACAGAATCGTCATTGCGAGCGAGCGATAGCGAGCGTGGCACAAGCCCACAGCTACAAAGTAGCGATTTAGCAGAGCGCGAGTGGTCGCAGTTGCGCAAGCAAAATCCACAAACAACAATTTGTCATACTGAGGGAGCGCAAGCGACCGAAGTATCTCAATCACAGCTTAAAAATAGAGATATTTCGGGCTTAAGCCCTCAATATGACAAGAGAATCATTGACAAAACAATAGATTGCCACGCAAAATCTAGCGATTCTGCTTTCAATACCAATGAAACAAGTTTCGCAGAATCCACAAACAACAAAACAAAACAACAATCCCTAGCCATCAAAATCAAATCCGAGTTAAAAGCCTTTTTTACGCAATTTTTTCCCGCAATGCTAGGCAGCTCCACAGCCCAAATCGCCTCTTTTATCGACACGATTTTAGCCTCTTTTCTTGCAAGTGGCTCTATCTCTTATCTTTACTATGCAAACCGCATTTTTCAGCTCCCCCTTGCTATCTTTGCCATAGCGATTTCTACCGCGCTTTTTCCTATGGTGGCAAAATCTATCAAAGCAGGGCAGGAAGCAAACGCCCTAAAATCGATGAAAAAATCATTTTGGTTTTTGTGCTTTATGCTTATTGCGTGCGCGGTTGGCGGGGCAATGCTAGATAAGCATATCATTTGGCTACTTTATGAGCACGGCAAATTTAGCAGGGCTGATACGATGGAGTGCGCGCTGGTGTTTGCAGGCTATATGGTGGGGCTTGTGCCTTTTGGGCTAGCACGGATTTTTTCGCTATATTTGTATGCGACTATGAGGCAGGCACTTGCGGCAAAGATTTCCGCGATTTCACTTGGGGTGGGCGTAGGATTTTCGCTTATTTTTATGCAGTTTTGGGGGGCGTTTGGGCTTGCATTGGCTGGTAGTTTGAGTGGATTTGTGCTTTTTTGGCTTACGATAAAAGCCTTTGGGTTTGCTAAGTTTTGGGGTATAATTGCAGATTCTAAACTTAGCGTGTTTTTGGTAGCGTTTATCGGGCTTGAAGTGGCATTTTTGTGGATATTTATATCATTTGTGCAGATTCCATAATGCCAAATTAGTTTTTTAGTTTATTTTTTGTAAGGAAGCAACTACGATGCAAATATATTTTTATGATAGCAGGCAAAAATCTAAACTCCCATTTACCCCCATAAAAAAGGGCAAAGCTAGAATCTATGTCTGCGGTCCTACGGTGTATGATGATGCGCATCTAGGGCACGCAAGAAGCTCGATTGCTTTTGATTTGCTACGCCGTGTGCTACTGCTAAATGGCTATGAAGTCTTGTTTGTCAAAAATATCACCGACATCGATGATAAAATCATCAAAAAAGCACACGCCAAAAACATATCCATACAATCCCTAGCGGATACATACACAAAATCGTATGAAAAAGATATGCTAGCCCTAAAAGTCCTGCCCGCAGATATTTCTCCAAAAGCAAGCGAAAATATCCCTCAAATCTCTAGCCTTATAAAAACCCTGCTAGATTCTAGTGTGGCTTACACGCTAGAAAATGGCGATATTTATCTAAGTGTAGAAAAAGACGCAAAATACGGCTCTATCAGCACTCGCGGAAGCGATGAGGACGAAAATCTAGCAAGAATCCAAAACGACACGCACAAAAAAGATGAGAGGGATTTTGCACTATGGAAAAGCTACAAGGGCGCAGATGATGAGGGGTATGAGAGTCCGCTAGGGCTAGGGCGTCCGGGCTGGCATATCGAATGCTCCGCGATGATAGAATCTAGCCTTGCATATAGCTTGCAAGAAAGCGCGGATTTTGCCATAGATATTCACGGAGGGGGGGCGGATTTGCTTTTCCCTCACCACGAAAATGAAGCTAGCCAAACGCGCTGTGCCACAGGGAGGGAAATCGCTAAATATTGGGTGCATAATGGGTTTGTAAATATCAATGGTGAAAAAATGAGCAAATCGCTTGGCAATAGTTTTTTTATCAAAGATGCCCTAAATGCGTATAGTGGCGAGGTGTTGCGCAACTACTTGCTTAGCGTGCATTATCGCGCTGTGTTGCATTTTAACGAAGAGGATTTGCTAGCTAGCAAAAAACGGCTAGATAAAATCTATCGACTAAAAAAGCGCGTAAATGTCGCGACAAACATAGAATCTAAGGCGGCAAAACCTAGCGAAGCAAAATCTAAAAACGCGCGGGATTTGGGGGATTTTGCTACAAAATCTACTTTAGACTTGATTTCAAAATTTATGGGCGACAAACATAACGATTTTGCAAAAAACATACTAGAAGCGATGAATGATGATTTAAACATTTCAAAAGCTCTAAGTGTGCTAGAAGAAATGCTAAACAACGCAAATGCAAGCCTAGATAAAAACCCAAAAGATAAGAATCTAAAAGCGCAGATTTTGGCAAATATTGATTTTGTGGAATGTTTGCTAGGGATTGGCGGGGGCGATGAGGTGGAGTATTTCCAACAAGGCGTAGATGAAGCACAAAAAGCACAAATACAATCTAAAATCGCCAAAAGAGCGCAGGCAAAAAAAGACAAAGATTTTGCTTTAGCTGATGCTTTAAGAGATGAGCTAGCAGGAGAGGGAATCATAGTTTTAGACACGCCACAAGGCAGTGTGTGGGAAAAAATCGAATAAAATCTAGCCAAAATAGACTAAAATCTAGTAAAACGATAAGCCAAAATCTAGCAAGAATATAGGCAAAAAAGAGGCAAAATCTATCATTCTAGCCATTTTTTATAATCCTATGTTTGTTTTTTTGCTTTTGTCCTGTTGCATTAAATACATTTAACCACGATTAAATCGCCATTTAACCACAGCCACAAAGACATAAATCAGCTTTATAAAACCTTATATTTTTTGACATATTTCATATCAATAAACAATAATTTTTATGATTTAGTTAAATTTTTTAGTATAGAATCACACCCTAGCTTAACAAAAGCTAAGCCTAAAAATAACGCTTTAGCAAGACTAAAGCCATAAATTTAACTTAAGGATTTGAAATGAAACGCGTAAAACTAAAAAAACTTAGCAATTTTCTAATCGTTCGTATCCCTGATGAAATCGCTCAAGAGCTTCGCTTAAGCGAGGATAGCGAGCTAGATATGTTTGTGCTAGATAGCAATGGAATCATAATGCAAAAACACAGAAGTATCGAAGAAATTTGCAGAGGTATAAATGAGGCAAATCTCAATATCGCAGGCGAATGGAGCAACTACAATACGCAAGGCAAAGAATGGTAAAAATGCCAAATAAATATAGGAGCATAATTTATGATAACCAAAAAATATATACCAGATTTAGGCGATGTAATATCGCTAGATTTTATACCAAACGATGAGGGACAAAATCCTAACGAAACCAAAGACGAATCCCAAGCAAAAGAAATCAAACCAAGACAAAGACTAGCAGTCGTGCTAAGCCCGCTAAGCTACAATAAAGCAAGCGGACTTTGCGTGTGCGTGCCTATCACAAGCCAGATTAGGGATTATCCATTTGAAGTGCCTATCACGCTAAAGCAAAAAATGATGGTTTTGAGCGACCAAATAAAAAGCGTAGATTTTGCGCAAAGAAATGCAAGGCTAATCGCCAAAGTGCATATATCCAAAATCTATCAAATCAAAAAATTACTAGCTAGCCTTTTAGGATTACAATTTGCGCTAAATTAAATCATTTTAAGCCTAGATTTTGTTTTGCAGGTTGTTGTTTTGCAGGTTGTTGTGCAGGTTATTGTTGTGTAGGTTGTTTTGCAGGGGGGCAAATCTTGGCTAGATTTTATTTTTTGCTTCCAACGCCACCACAACAGCTAAACACTTTAATTATCCCCAAATTTATGCAAATCTTTTATAATTGCCATCTAAAATCATCGCTCTATAGCATTTGCACAAAGTCTTAACACAACAAAATCCAACCCGCAAAAACCACACAAAAAACTAAAACAAAAATCTAAAAGGTGGCAAAATCTAAATGCAAATATATGATAAATACAACTTGCTTAATGCCAAACCTATCCCACCGCTTCTATCTAGGATTAGCGCGCTAGGCGAGATTTTCCCCCATACTTATGAATACAGCTACCAAAATGGCATACACATAAAAATCCCAAATATAAAACCTCATATCACAAAACCCACACCCCAAAAAACAAAATCTAGCATAAAATCTACTTCAAAATCCACCCCCAAAATAGCCCAAAAATCTACCCCCCAAAAATCCACCCCCATAGAAAATCCACACGACAAAAACGCACAAAATCCATACCACGCGCTAGAATCCCTAGCCCTAGATTTGCGCTCTTGGCGAAAGGGACCATTTTTTTTGGGGGATTTACATATCGATAGCGAATGGCAAAGTTTTGTCAAATGGGATTTATTGCTCCCACATATCACAAAAGAAAATCTACTAGAAAACGCTATCGTAGGCGACATAGGGTGCAATAATGGATTTTATCTTTTTGCGATGAGTTTGCATAAACCGCGCTTATTGGTGGGGTTTGACCCTAGTGCGTTATTTTTTTGTCAATTCTGCTTTATCAATCATTTTTTGGGATTGCCTATTTGCTATGAACTTTTGGGCGTGCAGGATTTGGGCGAATATCTAGTCTCTCCGCAAAACGCGCTAAAATCGTATGCTTCAAACACTGAAAATATCATAACAAAATATGCTAGCAAATCCCACAAAAAGCCTGCCATTCAAAAACCTGCCACGCAAAAACCTGCCACAAAGGCAAAAAATCCAAAATTTGATGTGCTTTTTTGTCTAGGTGTGCTATATCATAGGGCTGATGTTTTTGGCACGCTAAAATCATTAGCAAATGCGCTAGATTCTGGTGGCGTGGCGTTTGTAGATACGCTTGTGGTGGAGATGCAGGATTTTTTGGGTGTCTTGGATAAATATGTAGATGAATGTTTGCTAGATGATGGGATACTTTGCGAGCAGGGGGGCAAATCCTCAAATAACAAAAAAAACATAGCGCAAAAAATCACAAAAAACGCCGTAAAAAATGTCGCAAACAAGATTTTAGACAATCTCTCAAACACGGAATTTGTGCTTTGCCCTAAAAAAAGTTATGCTAAAATGTCTAATGTGTTTTTTATCCCAAGTGTGAGGGCTTTTGAGGGGTGGGCGCAACGATGTGGATTTGACGAAGTGGAGCTACTAGCCATAGTGCCTACCACCACAGATGAGCAAAGACACACCAAATGGATAACCTCTCTAAGCCTAGAATCTTTCCTTGACAAAGATGACTTGACAAGGACGATTGAGGGCTATCCTGCGCCAAAAAGAGCGTATTTTAAGCTAAGGAGAAAATAAATGGCAGAAGAAGAAAAAGAAGAGGAAAAAATCGATAGATTATTCCCTGATGAGCGCGTGATAGGCAATGCTATCAATGTGCATTTTTGTGGAGAAATGGAGGAAATAAGCAAAGACAAAGCCACAGTGGTTCTAACCACGCGTGAGGATATGGAGGTAGATGCAGGTATCACTCATACAGGGTTTGTCCATAGCGCAGCAGGCTTTGCAGCACTATGCGCGATAAATAAGAAAAACTCTATCATCATAGGCTCTGATGTGAAGTTTTTAGCCCCTGTGGAGACTAATCAACGAGTAGAATTTAAGGCAAAAACGCTAGTGGGCGATATGCGCAAATGCGAAGTCAAAGTCGAGGGATTTGTGCTTGATATTAAGATTTTTGATGGGCTTTTTTATATTGTCATTTTTGATAAAAAGCTATTTAAACTAAAACTAAAAGAAAACGCAGAACAGCCATAAGGTTTAACGGCAAGGATTTTGCAAGGCGCGGGAATCGTAGTTTTTAAGTAGAATCGTGGTTTTTAAGTAGTTTGTATGATTGATTAGATTTTGTGCGTTTAGATGTTGCTAGATTGTTTTTGATTTGTGAGGTTTTGTATTGCGGAGTTTGTAGGGAGGGGGTTTGATATAGAAGTCTTTATGTAGATTTTGTATTTTTTTATGTTTTTTATGTTTTTGGCACGCTTTTTTGGCTAGGATTTTGTGGTTTGTGGGGATTTTATTTATTTTTTATTAGATTTTTTGCTAGATTCTTGCTTGCTTTTGCTAGGCTTTTCTTTTTTAGAATCGCTAGAATCATCATTTGATGATTCTTCGTCCTCTTTATACCATTTTGAGATAGGCTCTGCTATGCCATAAGCTGGGTATTTGAAGCTATCTAGGACGATTTGCGCCATCGTTTTGTTGTCAAAATTAAACACAAGCGGAGCAAGGAAGTTTATCGTAGAATTTTGGATAGGCGTTTGCATTACCATAATATTGGCAATAAGGATATTTTTGGAATTTTTCAAATCTAGCAGTAGCTCCATAGCCACAGGCACTTCAAAATCATATTGACGCAACGCAAAAGGATTTATCAGCACAAACACAGGGGCTGTGCCATTTGTATTGCTTAGTCTCATAAAAATATCATCAATCTTATCCAATGTCATTTTTGTAACATCTTCAAAACCTAAGATGGGAGATTTTATATCGAAATCCATATCACACCTTTTTATTGTAGTCATATCTTTGGGCTTAGATTCTACATCCTAGAATCGCACGATCTTATGTGAAGTAAATTTGTCGTTTTTAAATCAAGGATTCTATCCAATTTTGGCTATAAAATCAATTTGTTAGGCATATTTTTAGTGAATTTTTCGTATTTTTTTGTTTTTTGGCAATGTGTTTATGGCTTGTGAGATTCTTATAATTGTGCCATTTATGGTAAAAAATCTTATTTTAAGGCACAAAATTTTGACTACACATTGCAAAATCTGTGCTACAATCCGCGCAAAATCAACTAAATATTAAAGTTTTCTTAAATCACGCCGTTATTTTTGTGGTATTTTTGGATTATCAAACGCTCAAAACATACTGCAAAAACGGCATATTAAGATATATTTTTTTATCAAGTGGATTATCAATATTATGGATATTTTGCAAAAACTAGCCTTTATCTATATGTCTAGCTTTGTGATGAGGCGCCCTAAAAAAGCGTAAAAAGCTAGCACAAACACCAACCAAAAAAGGAATGCAATGAAAAGAATCTACCTAGACAACAACGCAACAACAATGATTGACCCAAAAGTCAAAGAAGCGATGGAGCCATTTTTCTTAGAGCATTTTGGCAATCCAAATAGCCTGCATAAATTTGGCACAGAAACCCACCCCGCCATAGCCGATGCTATCGAAAAAATGTATGCAGGGCTAAATGCAAATGATGAAGATGATATTATCATCACTTCTTGCGCGACAGAGTCGAATAATTGGGCATTAAAAGGCGTGTATTTTGAGCTAATCCATAATGGTGGCGACATAAAAAATAGCCCCAAAAACCACATCATCACTACCGAAGTAGAGCACCCAGCCATAGGCTCTACTTGTGATTTTTTGGAATCATTGGGAGTAAAAATCACTCGCTTGCCTGTCAATAAGCACGGAGCAATCTTTGCAAGTCAAGTAGCAGACGCTATTAGTGATAAAACCGCATTAGTTAGCGTAATGTGGGCAAATAACGAAACGGGAGCGGTTTTTCCCATTGAGGAAATCGGCGCGATTTGTAAGCAAAAAGGCGTGCTTTTTCACACCGATGCGGTGCAGGCTATCGGCAAAATCCCTGTTGATGTCCAAAAGGCAAATGTAGATTTGCTAAGCCTATCTGCACATAAATTTCACGGACCAAAGGGCATAGGTGCGCTCTATATTCGCAAAGGTGTGAATCTAACCCCTCTATTTCACGGAGGGGAGCAGATGCGCGGGCGCAGAAGTGGCACGCTAAATGTCCCCTATATCGTAGGAATGGGCGAGGCGATGCAGCTAGCAAATGATTATTTAGGATTTGAAGAGACTTATGTCAAATCTTTGCGCGATAAGTTAGAATCTGGTTTGCTAGAAATCCCTGATGTGCGCGTGATTGGCGATATTACTCATCGTGTGCCAAATACGATTTTAGTAAGCGTCAAAGGCATAGAGGGCGAGGCAATGCTATGGGATTTAAATAAAGCGGGAATCGCGTGTAGCACGGGGAGTGCGTGTGCTAGCGAGGATTTGGAAGCAAATCCTATAATGGTAGCCGTAGGCGCGGACAAAGAGCTAGCACACACCGCGATTAGAATCTCACTTAGTAGGTTTAACACCGAAGAAGAGATAGTTTATACGCTGGAGGTGTTTAGGAGGGCGGTTGAGAGGTTGAGGAGTATTTCTAGCTCCTATGGTGCTTAGGTTTTGTGCTTGTCTTTTTGGCTATTTTTGTGGATTATTTCGCGTGTTTCGCTTGATAGACTTCTATGTCTTATCCGCGCTCACACGCTCATAAAACCCCAAAAATAACTCAAAAATACTTCGCACAAATGGCGTTTTAGATTTTAGACAATTTTCAAAACACAACAACAAAAGGATAAAAAATGGCAAAAAATGACTTAATCGGTGGTGCGTTATGGGACGCATATAGCAAAAAAGTAGCACAAAGAATGGACAACCCCACACATTTGGGCGTCATCACGCAAGAAATGGCAGACGCAAAAGGCGCGAAGCTAATCGTAGCGGACTATGGCGCAGAGTCTTGTGGCGATGCGGTGCGACTCTATTGGCTTGTGGATAACGATGATACAATCATTGATGCGAAGTTTAAGAGCTTTGGCTGTGGGACGGCTATCGCAAGTAGCGATATGATGGTAGAGCTATGCCTAAACAAAAAAGTCCAAGACGCCGTGAAAATCACTAATATCGATGTGGAAAAGGCACTGCGCGATGACCCCGATACTCCCGCTGTGCCCGGGCAAAAAATGCACTGCTCGGTAATGGCGTATGATGTCATCAAAAAGGCAGCAGGAATGTATCTAGGCAAAGACGCGGAGGACTTCGAGGACGAAATCATCGTGTGCGAATGCGCGCGCGTTAGCCTATCAACCATAAAAGAAGTCATCAAACTAAACGACTTAAAGTCGGTAGAAGAAATCACGCAATACACCAAAGCAGGCGCGTTTTGCAAATCCTGCATAAAAGAGGGCGGACACGAAAAGAGAGAATATTATCTCGTAGATATTCTAAACGCCGTGCGCACCGAAATGGAGAGCGAAAAGCTCAAAAATCAATATGAAAAAAGCCAAAGTGATGGCGCGAAATTCGCAGATATGACAATGGTGCAAAAGGTAAAAATGGTGGATAAAGTCATCGATGAAAATATCCGCCCTATGCTAATGATGGACGGCGGGAATATGGAAATCTTAGATATTAAAGACACAAGCGATGGGCATATTGACATATACATTCGCTATATGGGGGCGTGCGATGGGTGCGCGAGTGCTGCCACAGGCACGCTCTATGCGATAGAATCTGTCTTGCAAGAGAATCTAGATTCTAGTATCCGCGTAATGCCGATATGATTTGCGCATTTGTGATAATCACGCCTAAAAATCATAAAAAGAAATATCCAAAAATTTGTGAAAATTTAGTCTTTTTTGCGCATCTTTGTGCCTAGCCGTTATGAAAATCCAAGCAAAATTTGGCTATGATTTTGCGAGATTTTTATGCTGATTTAGAAATATTAAAGGCGGGCAAATGGACTACAAAAAGGCGTTTTTTAGTAAGCTAGAGGATTGCTATCTAGGGGTAAAGATAAAGAGTGTGCAAAATAGCATAACCCAAAATAGAAAAAATAGCACAAATGCAAATGGTGGCAAGGCAAATGCAAACAGCACAGCAAGTGGTGCGCACACAAATAGCACCGCACAAAGTGGCTTCACAAATTTGCTTCATATCAAAGCGCAGTATTTTGCGCATATAAAGGTGCATTTAGAAACGCGCATAAACGAGCTAGTGGGCGATGATAGCATAGAATCAAATGATATTTACAACAAACTCTACACCTTTTTTGATAGCTACCTAAATGAGACAGGCACACCATTTTTCACCGATACGCCCATTTACAAAAATATCTATGCCAAAATTTATAGCAATTCCAAAGACACAAGCCTTTTTTACAAAACCCAAAATCTCTACTATGTCAAAAGCGACACGCTCTATCAAAGCCTAACTTTGCAAGATAACGAGGGCAGATTTAGCATTTTTTTTGATGCGAGTGAATATAGGCAAAATGCGGATAACAATAAAAGCAAAGTGGTTTTTAAGCTAGATTCTATTTCGTCAAATCCTACCCACCCCCTAACCCCCTCCGCAAGGGAGGGGGGACAAAAAGGGGGATATCTCGCAAGGGAGGGGAAAACCCAAAATCCTAGCGAATCTAGCACAAATGAAAATCAAATTCCCCAAATCACCATCAAAGTAACCAACCAAAAAGATTTATTCCCCGATTTTCTTAATGTTTTCAAAGCAAATTCTAATGAATTTAGCGATGATTTCATAAAAGCACTAATTGACAAAGATTTATTACCCAAAAAGCCCACCGATTCGCATTTAGAATCCCTAAAAAAGCTCTTTTCAAGCTACAAAAAGCAAAATGAAATCGACTTTTTTATCCACAAAGACGCGCAAACCTTTTTGCAAGAGCAGTTTGATTTGTGGATGTTTGGCTACCTTTACAAAGATAGCGCGTTTCAGCAGTGGAACAATGTCGCAATCAGCCGTTTGCAGCAAGTCAAAAATCTAGCCTATGAAATCATAGATTTTATCGCTAGATTTGAGGACGAGCTAAAAGCTATTTGGCTAAAACCAAAATTTGCCAAAAACACGCAGTATGTGTTTAGCATTGAGACGATTTTGGCAAATGCTTATAAAGATTTTTCCATTAAAGCGGAGGATTCTCCAACCATTGCGGAGGAT
Source organism: Helicobacter sp. T3_23-1056 (assembly GCF_053654535.1). Classification (NCBI taxonomy): domain Bacteria; kingdom Pseudomonadati; phylum Campylobacterota; class Epsilonproteobacteria; order Campylobacterales; family Helicobacteraceae; genus Helicobacter; species Helicobacter sp. T3_23-1056. The sequence goes on from NZ_JBSIUU010000018.1 coordinate 52,482, forward strand.
TCTACCTCTTGTTCCCCCTCCCTTGCGGAGGGGGCTAGGGGGTGGGCATCTCGTAGCAAAAAACTAGACACACTTTTAGAGCGAATTTTTAGCGACACAGGATTTGAATCGCAGATTAAAGAATGGAGAGAGTTAAAACTAATCAATAAGGATTTTGACATTTCGTCATTAAAAGAGATGATAACCGCGTCATTGCGAGGCAGTGGCGAAGCCACAACGAAGCAATCCACTCTTTCCCCGTCATTGCGAGTGAGCGAAGCGAACGCGGCAATCCACGAATCCAAAAAAATAGATTGCCACGATTCTGCGACTTTTGACAAAGTCGCAGATTCTCGCAATGACAGACGCAATGACAGAATTTCCCCCTCCCTTGCGGAGGGGGATACAGGGGGTGGGTTAAATAAATACAAATTTCTACCCATTGACACAAAGCATTTAAGCAAAGAGACACAGTTTGCCCTGCTTAGTGCCTTTGATGATTTAGAATCCTTGCTAAATGGTGAGCTAATCAAAAGCGACAATTTCCAAGCCCTAAACTCCATAATGCCAAAATATCAAAATAAAATCGATTTGATTTATATCGACCCGCCTTATAATACAGGCAATGATGATTTTATCTATGCCGATAAATTTAACCACGCTTCGTGGCTCTCTATGATAAGCAATCGCCTTGAATTAAGCAAAAATATCTTAAATGACAAGGGCAGTATTTTTGTAAGCATTGATGATAATGAACAGGCGAATTTAAAACTTTTAATGGATAGTGTGTTTGGCGATGAAAATTTTGTGGCTAATATAATTTGGCGAAAAAGGGCTGGTGGTGGCAATGATTCAAAACATATTGCGATTGAGCAAGATTATATATTAGTGTATAGTAAAGATATTTTCTTGCTTAATACAAACGGAGTTTCTCGTCCAAGTATCAACAAATACAAACAAGATTCTAATGGTTATTACACTGAAAAACCTTTAAATGATACTGCTTTGCAGGATAGTGCAGGGCTTCATTATGACATACAGCTTCCTAATGGCAAAATCTTAAAAGGCAATGAACATCAATGGAAAATGGCAGAATCTACATTTTTGGCAAGATTAGAACGAGATGAGATTATTTTTAAGTCAAATGACAAAGTTTATTATAAGCATTACATAGATATTAACTCAAATTTAGTTCCTGCTTCGATTTGGTATGATTTGGCATTAAACGCTGATGCAACGCAAGATATAAAACATTTGTTTGGCGATAAAAATTTTGACACTCCAAAACCAGAAAAACTAATCAATCGTATAGCAGAAATTGCAAGTAAAAAAGATTCTATTATTTTAGATTTTTTCGCAGGAAGCGGGACAACTTGCGCTGTGGCTTTAAAATTGGGGCGAAAATTTATAGGCATAGAAATGGGAGAGCATTTTTATAAAGTGGTATTGCCAAGACTAAAAAAAGTCATAGCGGGATTTGCTAGTGGGATAAGCAAAGAAGTAGAATACAAAGGCGGTGGAGCGTTTAGATATTACGAACTCGAATCTTACGAAGAGGCGTTGGCAAATTGTGAATATGTTTTGGATTCGTCATTGCGAGGCAGTGTGAGCGAAGAAAACATAGCGTTGCAATCCACTCTTTCCCCGTCATTGCGAGTGAGTGAAGCGAACGCGGCAATCCACGAATCCAAAAAAATAGATTGCCACGATTCTGCGACTTTATCAAAAGTCGCAGAATCTCGCAATGACAGACGCAATGACAGAATTTCCCCCTCCCTTGCGGAGGGGGACACAGGGGGTGGGTATATCATCGACTACCGCAAATCCCGCAAACTCATAAAAGAGCTAAACAAAAAATGCGACAAACCCATAACGCTAAATATGAGCGGATATAGAGCAGAATTTGACATATTTCAAAGCATTGCTAACCTTATGGGTTGGAAAATCAAGCGGTTATTTTTAGACTCCACCCACCCCCTAACCACCTCCGCAAAGGGAGGGGGAACAAAAGACAAAAACTCCGCAAATGATATAGAATCTGCAAACGCAGAATCTGTGGGCATAGAATCGTGTGAATACCATAACGGCGAGATTTTGAACCTAGAATCTATCGACATAGCAAAATACCCAAAACTAAAAAATCTCATTTGGTGGGAATCAAATGCCTAAAAAATCGCTTGCCACGCGTCTAACGCCGAATAATCCTATCGTAATCTATAAGGATTCAAACAATGCCCCTGCGATTAGCATAAGGCTAGAAAATGAAACTTTGTGGCTTACCCAAAGGCAAATCGCCGAGCTTTTTGGCGTAACCAAACAAGCTATAAGCCAACATATCAACAACATTTTTAGCGAAGGGGAGTTAGATAGAGAATCAACTATCAAGTTTTTCTTGATAGTTCAAAATGAGGGTAGTAGGGAGGTTTCGCGTGAAATAGAGCATTACAACCTAGATATGATTATCTCTGTGGGCTACCGCGTAAATTCTAAAAGCGCGACAAAGTTTCGCCAATGGGCTAGTAAAATCCTAAAAGAATACATTATCAAAGGATTTGCGCTAGATGATGAGCGACTAAAAGGGCAAAATGATGGGTATTTTGATGAGCTTTTGGAGCGACTTAGGGATATTCGCTCAAGCGAAGCAAAAATCTACGCCCAAGTGCTAAAAATCTATGCAACTGCGATTGATTATGACAAAGATGATGAGCGGACAATCGAGCTTTTTAAAACCATTCAAAATAAGCTACACTACTCCGCGCACGGACACACGGCTAGTGAAGTGATTTTTAATCGTGTGGATAGTGATAAGCCATATTTGGGGCTTACGAATTTCAAAGGTAAGTTGCCTACCAAAAAAGAAAGTGAGATTGCTAAAAATTATCTAAACAAAGATGAGTTAGAGTCGCTAAATCGCATTGTAACGGCGTATTTTGAGTTTGCCGAACTTGCCGCGATGAATAGGGAGCTAAAAACTATGCAAGAACATTTAGATAAGCTAAATGAATTTTTGCGATTTAGCGGACGCGCAGTGCTAGATAACGCAGGGAGTGTGTCGCACACAAAGGCGATAGAAAAAGCACATACGCAATACAATCTCTACAAACAAAAGACAAAAGAGGACATAGAAATCGCATTTGAGAAATTTAGCAAAAAAATCGAGGGCAAAAAATGAGCAAGGCTAAAAATCAAAAACCAAAATCTATGAGCGAGAGTGTGGCAAAAAAACTTGTGCTAAATGAAATCATCAAAGAAAATTATAAAGATTTTAGCGAGTTTTTGGGTGAGATAGATTTTGGCACATTTTCACATAGCATTACCCTGCAAGAATATCAGCAATCAGCCCTCAAACACGCCCTAATCGCGCTAAAACTCTATATGGGCGATATAAATCAAAATCACAGCGATTATGCACAAATCGAAGCGTTTAATGATAATACAGAATCGTTATTGCGCGCTTATCGCACATATCAAAGGCAAAATCTAATAACGCCAATAGAGCGAAGCGATATAAATCGCGCAAGTTTTTGGATGGCGACAGGTAGTGGCAAAACTATCGTAATGATAAAGCTAATCGCCTTGCTTGTCAGTCTAAGCCAAAAAGGCAAAATTCCCAAAAAGCCTATAATGCTACTTGCGCCAAATGATAAGATTTTGGCGCAATTTAGAGAGCAGATAAATGCGTATAATGCCTACAATGCCAATACAATCACGCTAAAAGAGCTAAAAGATTTTGAGAGAGCAGAATCTAGCGCAAATCTTTTTGGCGAAGCGGTGGTGTATGTGGCTAGAAGTGATTTGTTAGATACGGCTGAAAATGTCGGCAAAGACAGCAAGGCAAAAAGGCTAAATCATAAAAACTTTTTGACACAAAGTGGGTGGTATATCCTGCTAGATGAAGCGCACAAAGGCGATAGCAAGGACTCTGTGCGCAAGGGGTATTTTAACGCGCTATCTAGTGGAATGCTACCAAATGGTGAAACTCTGCGACAAAATGACTTTGCGCGGGGATTTATCTTTAATTTTAGCGCGACTTTTGAGGATAAGCTAGATTTGGATACTTGCGCGTTTAATTATAATTTGGAGCGGTTTAATACCGATGGATATGGCAAAAATATCGCTGTGCTTGATAGTGATTTGCGCGCTTTTAAAGATAGCGGGGGAGATACTAAAAAGGGAGATACTAAAAAGATAGAAGCGACAAAATGCGAGCGAATCATAGAGAGTTTTATACTATTTTGCGCGATAAAGTTAAGCAAAGAGCGACTTTTTAGTAAATTTGGCAAGTATAAAGAATCACAACAAATGCCCCTAAACTATCACAATCCTTTAATAATCGCCGTAAGCGATAAAGTAAATACGCAAGAAGCGGGGGTAAAGCTCTACTTTGAAGCGATTTTGCAAATTTTGGCAAATGAGATTGACATAACGCCTATCGCGCAAAATCTAAAAGAAAAGCTAAAAAATGCAAGTGTGTATTTTGGCACAAGTGAGATAAGCGCGGAGTTTTTAGACATTGTGGGGAGCGTGGATTCTAATGCGTTGCGAAAAAGTGTGTTTTATGCAAATGAAAAATCTAGCATAGAGGCGTGCAAGATTAAGGGCAATGATAAAGAACTAGCATTTAAAAGCAAAAATGCAAATACGCCTTTTATGCTGCTAAATATCGGTAGCACAAAAGAGTGGGAAAAGCAGTATCTACAAACGCTTGGCGTGGATAGTGGGGAGGATTTAGGCGAGGGCTACTTTGATAGCATAAACGCTCAAACTTCGCCTATAAATATAATGATGGGTAGCAAGGTGTTTAATGAGGGCTGGGATAGCAACCGCGTGAATCTCATCTGCTTTATAAACATTGGCTCTAAAAACGCTAAAAAATATGTCCTCCAAACCATTGGGCGAGGTGTGCGAATCGAGCCTTTTGCAAATGTGCGCAAAAGGCTTGAAAAAGCAAGTATAGATTCTATTATAAAATCTAGTCTCACGCCTTTATGTGCGGGATTAGAGACGCTTTTCATAATGGCAAGTGATTATAATGCGATAGAGGGGATTTTACAAGGGATTGAATCTTTTAAAACAAGTGGCGCGATAAAGGGATTTAAGGTTAGGAAAGATTTTTCGCCATTGCTCGTGCCGACATATAAAGAGGGCGAAAGAAGCAATGAAATCTATGTAATTTCTAAGGTGGATTTTGAGAATTTGCGTAAATGTGTGGAGGGCTATGATGAGGATATTTTATTGCTTAGCAGTGGGTGCAAAAGTGCGGATTTAGGGCTTAGCACAGCGCGTAAAATCCGTGAGAACAGGGGCTTTGAAGTGCGCGGAAATAGGCAAAATCTAAATCCTAGCAATGCCTTTGCAATCATCGATAGATTTTTTCATAGCAAAAGAAAAGAATTTAGAGAATTTAAAAATTTAGATAGCGAAATCTGTCATTTTGAAAAATTTAGTAGCACACTAGATGAAGTCATCATCGATGAAATCAATAAGAAAATAAAGGCGTTATTAAGCAATGGGGCAAACGCCAAAAGCGAAGCACAACTAATGGAGGAAGTAAAACGGGGCAAACTAAGCATAGAGGACTACACAAAAGCGATAAAATCTAGCACGCACAAAGCCACCGATGAAGTCTATGGCTATACGCTAGATTCTAGCTTGCAAGCACATTATTATACCCCGCTAATCATCGATAAAAAAGGCAGAGATAGCACAAAAGGCAATATCATCTATGCGATAAACAATCCTAGCGAAGTGGAGTTTTTGCGCGATTTGAGCGAATATGTGGCGAGCGAATCTAGCGCGCTAAAGCAATGTGAATGGTGCTTTTGTAGATTGGTAGAAAATGTTGATGAAATCTATGTGCCTTATTTTGATGAAGCTACGCAAGAAATGCGTAAATTTTACCCTGATTTTATCTTTTGGATAAAGCGCAAAGATACACTTGGGCAAGATGAATTTAGCATAATCTTTATCGACCCAAAGGGTGTAAATCTAGCTCCGCAAAACGCGCTTGATAAAGTGCGGGGATTTAGCGAAATTTTTGACAATGCGTCTTTGTCATATCAAGGGCAAAAAGTAGGCGTAAAGCTAGTGTATTACAACAAAGAGGGCGTTTGCAACGAAAATCTAAAAGGGTATATTTATGCGGATATAGCGGATATTTTTATGGAGTGTTTGGGTTAGATTTTGTCTGCTTTTTTCACGCGTAAAAAGTTTGGCTCAAGAAAAGTTT
>NZ_JBSIUU010000019.1:0-48875 GCF_053654535.1 Helicobacter sp. T3_23-1056
AAATATTTTAAAACATAGTGAAAAAATGCAAAAAATTTGTGATTTTTACAAAAAAAAAAAAAACGGCACAAAAATGGGCAAAAAATGAGGAGGGTTTTGATGAAGCATTATGTGGAAAATGGTGGATTTTATGTGGAAAATGTGGAAAAGAAATGTGAAATATGAAGTCAAAATCTAGCAAAAATGTGAAAAATATAAAAAATGTTGTGGATTAAAAAAGTGGAAAATGTGGAAAGAAATGTAAAAAATAGTGGATTTTGGTAAAAAAGTAAAATGTTAAAAATGTGGTGGATTTTGGTGGAAAATATAAAAAATATGGAAAATATGGAAAATGGTGGATTTTGAAAAAAAAAAAAACGATTTGGTAAAAAGTTTGTGCTAAGATTTTGCATTTTATTGCTAGATTCTGCGCAAAAACTTAAATTTGGGCAGAATCTTTAAAAAGGCAAAATTGCAAAATGACAAAATTGTAAAATTGCAGAGCAGAATTGTAAAATTTCAAATTTGCAGGTATGAAATAAAAAAATAACAAAAAGGAGTCAAAATGACACAAGCAAAGAAAAGCCAACCAAACACGACAGCAAGCGCAACAATGCAAAATCTATCTAGCACAACAACGCACAAACTAGCTAAGGCAACGCACAAACTAGCTAAAACAACGCGAAATCTATCTAGTGCGATAGCTAGCGAAACAGCTCAAAAAATAACTCAAAAAGTGGCTAAAAAAATAGCTCAAAAAGTGGCTAAAAAAATAACTCACAAAATAGTTCAAAAAATGGCTCAAAAAATATTTTGTGTAGGGCAGAATCTATCTAGCGTAGCAATACAAAATTTAGTTGGGGTAAGATTTAGGATTGTTGGAATTTGTGGGGTATTTTTGTGCTTTTTTAGCCTTGCCACGCTAGAATCCAAATCCTCACAGGATTCTAAAGCCTCGCAAGAATCCAAAACCTTACAAGAATCCAAAACTTCTCAAAAATCCACAGCAACACAAAAATCCGCAACCACACAAGAGTCAAAAACTTCGCAAGAAGCCCAAAACATAGAATCTAACGCAACCAAAGAGCAAAATCTAGCAATAGATTTTGTAGATGGTATCAAAAAATTTTATGAGGAATATGCGATTGAGCTTGGTATAAAAGGTGAGTGCAAAAATGACGCAAGCAGTCCCACAAAACCAAACAACAGCGCAAAAACAAGCACCCCTGCAAAACAAAACACCCCCGCAAAACAAGGCGCAAAAGACAAAATTTATAAAGCAAGTTTTACCTGCAAATATCCGCAAATATATCCATTTTCACGATTTGGGCTAAGAGAAATGAAAGATTTTTTTGTGATTGCCGATATGCAGACACGCGTATCAGTCCTAAATCAAAACGAGATAAAAGACAGCACAAACGCCAAAATTATCTACACAAAAGATTTGGCAACAAAATTAAGCAAGGTCCAAAGATTTTTGCCTAAAAATTTTACTAGCAACTCATATCAAAAGATTGCAAATGAGGATTTTGAGGTTGGTGGTGAAGCAGTCATAGACACAAATGATGGCTTAAAATGGAGAGTTGGAATGGATTATGTCATATCTAGCCCTTACTTTAAGCAAAAGTCCCTAGCAGAAATACTATGGATAATCAATGATTTTAATTTGGATTCAATCGATGATGAAAAAGATGGGCAATGCAAAGAGGCACTACGCGAAATACATACCCAAAAATCTATTTTTGAGGCAAAAATCACGGATTTGCCAAAAAACATTCAAGCGCAATGCAAACGATTTATGGAGAATTTGGATTTTATGCAAAGTGCGAAAATCCACATAAAAGAGGTAAAAATCCTGCTAGATGCAAAAAGTGTGCGCAATATCATCTATGAAATGATGGCAGATGACTACCAAAAAAATGGCGAAAAACTAACCCAACAAGAGTTTGTCAAACAAGTAAAGCAAGCAAATGAATCTATGCAAAGTAGCATTTCGCTACTTAGGCTTACTGGTAGCGAGGCTGACGAAAAGTTTTTTATGGATTTTTTGCTAACGCTTGCGGATAAAGTAACCAACGCTATCACGCAAAACAAAAATGCTATGATAGGATTTTCTATCAAACACAAGCAGGGGCAAACTATCGATATTGGCAAATGGCTAAAAGCCGATGATAAATCAACGCTTGAATATTTGATATGGCAAAGTTTGGGCGATATGCAGTGGCAAGTCATCGATAAATGAGGCAAAATATCGCTACAATATTCTATAAAATCTAGCAAAAAAATGCGAAAAAATACGAGAAAACGCGAGAAAAAAATGAGCAAAAAACTTATCGTTTTTAGCGGGGCTGGGCTAAGCGCGGATTCTGGGGTAGCGACTTTCCGCGATAGTGATGGGCTGTGGGCAAACTATGACCCGATGGAAGTTTGTAATTTTCAAAATTGGGAGGAAAATTATGAGCTAGTGCATAGGTTTTATAACCTGCGTAGGGCGGAGCTAAGAAGCGTTAGCCCAAATGCTATGCACGAATTTTTGGCTAGTTTGCCTAAAATTTTGGCGCAAAATTTGGCAAGTGAGAGTTTGATAAACGAGGCTTTGGCACACGAAAATTTGGCAAGCGAAAATTTGGCAAACAAGGCTTTGAGGCAAAAATCTAGCACGCAAAATATAGAAGTGGTGTATCTAACGCAAAATGTCGATGATTTGCTAGAGAGGGCGGGCGCAAAAAATGTCATTCATCTGCACGGGGAGCTAACCAAAATCATCTGCCCCAAATGCGGATATATCATAGAAATCGGCTATGATGAGTTTGATATATCTAGTGTGTGCCCTAAATGTGCTAGCAAAAAGCTAAAACCAAAAATAGTGTTTTTTTATGAGAATGCACCGCTGTATGAAACAATGTATGCAGAATTTGGCTCGCTTGGCAGGGGGGATATGGTGCTGGTGGTGGGGACAAGTGGCAATGTAGTCCCTATCAGCTATATTTTGCGAAGTAATGAAAACATAGGCTATAAAATCCTAAACAATCTAGCCCCATCGCCACACATTGATGAGGGGCTTTTTGATACCGTGATTTATCAAAAAGCGGTGGAGGCGTTTTCACAAATCAAGCAAGAAATAAGCGCGTTTTTTGCTAAAAATTGATTTTAGATTTTGCGGGTAGGGGGTAGTTGTGGATTTTATGATTTTTAGCGTGTTTTTTAAGTCTTTTAAGTCTTTTAAGTCTTTTAAGTCTTTTAAGTCTTTTAAGTCTTTTAAGTCTTTTAAGTCTTTATGTCTAGCAAGCTGTTTTCTAGCTCAAAAAGTGGTGCTACATCGCTATCGACATAGACGCAAAAATCACAAATAATCCCCAAATCGCTTCTGTGTTTTTTTAGTAGCGTAGCGATTTTTTCGCTCATCACCCAAAATTGCGCTAATAAATTAGAATCTTTAGAATCCTTAGCGTTTTTAGATTTTGGCATTTGGCTTAAATCGCCTAAATTGCCAAAATCGCTAAAATTACTAAAATCACCCAAAACGCTAAAAACGCCTTTTATAGGACCAAGTGAGGGGAAAATGCCATAAAAATGCACTTCTTGTTTGCGCGATTTTTTGGTAGTCATTTGAAACAAATGCTCTTTGTTTTCATCGCTTATCACAAGGCTAAGCACCCCTTGAGATAGGCAAAGTAGCGATTTTGATAGCTCGCTAAAATCTTTTTTGTTTTCACACATTGCAAGCTCTTTTAGCAAAAATTCTTTTAACTCATTTACAAAATCTTTTGGATTTTTTTGCAATTCTGCCAAATCGCTAAGGCTAAATTTTAGTGGCGAATTTTGCAGATTTTCCATTATTTTTGGGTTTTTTATGAGATTGCTTAGGATTATTTGATTTGCCTCGTTTTTTTGCATATTTGCCCAATAGCTTTTGCCGATTTCTAGCTTTATGGCGGAATTTGTGGCGATTTGGCTTCTGCCAAGTTGCAATAAATATTCGCCATTTTTGCTTTGTGCTAGCACTTTTAAAAGCACGGGCAAAGAGGCGTTAAAATGCTTTGGGGTGGTAGAGTTGCCCGCATTTATGGCAGAATCTAGTTTGGCAAGATTGCTAAGAGTTTGCAGGGGATTTAGATTCATTGTTGGGATTTTGTGTTATTTTTTGGTAGATTTTAAGCTAGCGCACACAAAACTAAGGATTTCATAAGATAGGGCAAGTTTAGATTTTTTGCCTAAAAATTCTATGTCTTGCTTGCTAGCTAATGCCCTAGAATCTAGCAAATAAAAGCTATTAAAATCCGCTCCAAAAGGGCTAAAATCTATGCCATTTTTTGCGTCATTTTCTAGGACATTTAGGCATACGCACGCGCATTCTTTGCCACCTTCTTTTTTGGTTTTTAGCATTTTTTTGGCGTTTGTGATGGCATTTTGCAGTGTATTTTGGCTATCGATACTTTCGGCTTTAAAGCCTATTTTGTAGATTTTTTTGCCATCAATGCTTGCTAAAATATCTTGCGTGGCGCATAAATCTAGGGTTAGATTTGGTAGGGAGGATTTTTTGATTTTGTAGTTTTTGGGGGATTTTGGTGCGTAGTCGCACAACGCTGCTGCCATAAATAGCACGGGTTTTTTGCTTTTTATTGTTTTGTTTTTTGGCGATTTTTGGTCGTTAGATTTTGCGTTAGATTTTGCGTTATTAAAATCCATTTTTTGCAGGCAATAATCTATCGCATTTTTGTAGTCATCATTTGTGCTTGCGCTTAGGCATTGTATTTCGTTTGGCAAAAAGTCATTGATTTTAGAAGAGATAAGCGTTACTTTTGCGCCTAGTGTGTAGGCTGCTTTGGCAAGCGCGATTGCTTGTTTGCCACTTGAATAGTTGCTTATAGCGCGCACGGAGTCAATCCGCGCGCTTGCTCCACCGCCTGTGATGATGACTTCTCTGTCTTTCCAAAAATTATTATTTTGCCAAAAGTTATTATTTTGCCCAAAACTACATTCTTGCAAAAAGCCACTTTCTTTGCAAAAAACACTTTCTTGCCAAAAATTATCTTGCGAAATACCCCTGCAATCTCGCGCTCCAAATCCTGCTATGTCAAATCCCGCTATGTCAAATCCCGCTCTAAGCGTGCGAAAAATCATCTCTTCTACTTCTGCCAAAGCCCCCATTCCATAGGTATTGCACGCTAGCAGGGCTTTTTTGGGGGGGATTATTTCATAGCCAAAATCTTGCAAGATTTTGAGTGAGTTTTGCACTTGAATAGAATCAAACATTTGCGTATTCATCGCTGGGGCAAGCAGGATTTTTGTTTTATTTTGATTTAGGGCTAGTAGGGTTTGGGTGATTAGGTTATCTGCGATTCCATAGGCGATTTTTGCGATGATATTTGCTGTGGCAGGGGCGATTATGACAATGTCTGCCCATTTTGCATATTGTATGTGGTTTGTAGATTTTGGTTTATTGAAATCAAAAGATTTTGCCTCTCTAGGATTTATGTCGCTAAAATCTACCTTATTTTTTGCATTTTCTGCCCAACTCTCCGTGTCTTTATGCAAGACTTCATTATGGCTTAGGGCTTCAAAGCTAAGCGGGGAAATAAATCTTTTTGCCTCTTCGCTCATTATCACAGCGATATTTGCCCCTAGTTTTTTTAGCCCGCTTATTAGTTCTAATGCCTTAAAAGCCGCGATAGAGCCACTCACGCAAAGCAAAATATTTACTTGGCATAGCAAATGCGCATCGGGGGTTTTTTTGTCGTTGTTATCGCTTGGCGTAGTTAGCATTTTTTCTCCATTATTTGTTGTAATATTGGGTTTTGTGAGAGAATTTTAGCATTCTTTATTCTTAATAGAGTATGATTTTATTTGCAATTACGATTCCATTTTATTTTTACAAAAAGGCATTGGCTAAATGATACAAATGACTTATCGCCAAAAACTGCGCAAAATCACACGCATAGCACTTCCATCAGCGGCAAATTCTTTGCTAGATATTATCGTGATGGCATTAGGAATGGTGTTTATGGGGCATTTTGGGCAAGAACACATTGTGGCAGTTTCGATTGCTATGCAGTTTATGATGATGTTTTTTGCGATACAAAATATTTTTTATATTGGCACAAATGCCCAGATTTCTAGGTTTTTTGGGGCTAGGGATTCGCAAAGCGCGTCTATGGTTTTTTCTACGCTTTTTTTGCTTTGTGCGATTTGTGGGATTCCGCTTGTGTGCGTGGCGTTTGTGAGTGCGGATTGGTTTGTTGCGTGGTTTGATTTGAGTGAAAAATCTCACACGCTTACCAAACAATTTTTAAGTATTGCGATTTTTACCCTCCCTGCGATGTTGCTAAAAAACATTATCTCTGCGGCTTTTGCGGCGATGGGAAATACGCTTAGCGTGTTTATCATACGCATTTTTAGCACGATTTTTTGCGTGGCGAGCAACTATTTTTTGATATTTGAAGTGAGGGTAGAGATTTTTGGCGAAGTCTATCAGCTAGGTGCTGGGCTAGGAATCATAGGCGCAGCACTTGCAAGCACTCTTACAGGGTATTTGGAGCTATTTTTATCATTTTTGCTTGCATACAAAAAAGGTAGATTTTTTATTGGGAAATTTGGAATCTTTTGGAAATATTTTTATATCGCGCTAAAGATTGGGATTCCCACAGGGATAGAGCGGTTTTTGACGCTTGGCTCTCTTGTGCTTACTACGCGTTTTATCGCTAGTTTTGGGGATATTGCCGTAGCTGGCTCACAGATTGGCTCGCGTGTAGAATCGTTTGCGTTTATGCCCGGATTTGGCTTTATGGTGGCGGCTATGGCACTCACAGGGCAAAATCTAGGTGCAAATCGCGTGTGGTTGGCGGAGGATTTGAATAAGACGATTTTGCAAATCTCTAGCGTTGTGATGGGGATTTTAGGCGTTTTGATGGCGGCGTTTGCGATACCTTTAAGCAAAATCTTTTATGATGATAGCGCAGTCATTGAAGTGGCAAAATGGTATTTATGGGCGGTGGGGCTTAGCCAAATCCCGCTTATTTGGGTATTTGTGCTTGATGGGGTTTTGCGCGGGGCTGGGATAACCAAACGAAGCCTTATGATAAATGCGATAAGCATTTGGCTTTTTCGCATAGCGCCTATGTGGATAGGGATAGAATGCGGGCTTGGGATATGGTGGGTGTTTGTGCTGATTTTTGTAGAGACATATATAAGGGCGGGGATTTTTTATGTGGTGTATGCTAGGGGTAGCTGGAAAAGGGCTGGGAGAGAGCTGTTTTAGATTTTGGTTTTGTGTTGTTTTGATTTTGGCTAGATTGTGGTTTTTGGGTGTTTTTTGAGGTATTTTGGGGGAGTGTTGTTGATTGTGGATTTTGATTTATGTGGCGGTGTTTATTCACGCACGATGATAGGTGAGAGGCTATTATTTTTGGCAAAATCCTGTGCCTCTGCCTCGCTACTAAAACCCTGCACAAACACGCGATACAAGTCATTATCCTCTTTTATGAAAACATTATAATCCTGCGTAATATCTTCAAATTTTTGCTTAGTGGATTCTGCCCCCGCTTTTTGCCTAAACACGCCTACTTGGAGGGAAAAAACCCCGCCTGCAACGGCTTGTTTTGTCTCGCCTACTTCAAACTCATCTTGTATCGCTTCATTGGCGATATTTAGGGAATTTTGGTAGTTTTTATCTACTTTGCCACCAAATCCTATCACTTCTAGTCGCACTTTTGCTGTGCCGTGTTTTATCATATCGATGTCTTTTGCGGCGACATTTGAGAGGTCGATTATGCGTCCTTCGACAAATGGTCCTCTGTCATTTATGCGCACTATGGTTGTTTTGCCATTTTCTTTGTTTAGCACTTTGACAATCGTATTCATAGGGAGTGTCTTGCTAGCGGCGGTGTGGGCGTGCATATTGTAAGTTTCGCCATTTGAGGTTTTTTTGGCGTGAAAATTTGGTCCATACCAGCTCGCGATACCATCAAAAGTCTCGCCTATTTTTACTTTTGTGGGGTAATACCATTTTCCAGCGATTTGATAAGGTCTCATCGTGGCGCGCTGTATGGCATCTGATTCTCTCATACCATACATTAGCGATGCGCCAGCCCCGCTAAAAGAATCAATAGGCGCGTTGCTTGCGTTGAAATTTTGCTCAAAGAGTTTGCCAAAACTTGTGTTTTTTGCTCGATTAGAAAAATCTCTGCCAAAGGCTTTTTCAAGTCGTTCATTTTCAAATACTTGATGCGCAAAATGCCCTGCTTTGCCCACAGAGCGATAGCTTGCCAACGCTTCATAATCTTTAAACGCTCCAAGCCCACCACGATATACGCTCTCATTCGCACAGCCTGTAAGAAACAATGTGCTAGCAAATATCGCTGATATAAATAATGCGATTAGATTTTGGTGCGAGTGGTGATGAGGTGTTTTTTTTGCGTTGGTAGTGGAGGCTTTGGGGGTTTTAGATATGTTTGCAGAATCTATGCTGTGGATTTGATAGCGCATTTGCGTGAGAGAAAAAAGCATAGATTCTTTGTGTTATTTTATGCGTTTTTATGGTGTATCGCCACTATTTTTGTGCGATTTTATCACTAGAAGCAAGAGGGACAAGAAGCCTTTGGTTTGCTGTGATTCTAGGTTTGTCGCTTAGGTTGTTGGTGGATTTTAGCGTGGCTACGGTGATGCCATATCGCTTTGCGATACTTGCTAGATTTTCGCCTTTTTTGACTCTATGAAACATAAATTGCGCGATTTTAGCGTTGTCTTGGTCAAAATTTTGCTTAAAAAACGCGAGTTTGTCATAGGGCAGGTATATGGAATATTCTTGTTGATTTGGTGGCAAGAAATGATAGATAATATGTCGGTTATATTTTTTGATGTCTTCTATGTCCATCCCTGCGCCTGCTGCGATAGATTCTAGCATTGTCCCGCCTTTGACTTGCACTTCGGCTAGCGTATCCATAGCACCACGATTTAGCAGATATTCTCTATCAGAATCACGCATTTTTTGCAAGTTGCCAAATGCAAGCGACATACTCAAAATCGTGCGAATATAGTTTCGCGTCTCTGCGGGCAAATATTTTGCCTTCTCATCAAGCAAGACATTTAAATCCTTTGTGCCAGCTTTTGCGATAGCTTTGTTTAGCCGTCCTAGACCGCAGTTATAAGCCATCGCGGCTAGATACCATTCGCCTGTGGCTTGGTATAGGTATTGTAGGTAGCGGATTGCAGCTTTTGTGCTTTTTATCGGGTCGCGCCTCTCATCTACATAGTCATTGATGATAAGCCCCATATCTCGCGCCGTAAAGCTCATAAATTGCCAAATTCCACTTGCTTTTTTGCGACTGTATGCTTTGGAGGAAAAGCCAGATTCTGCCATCGCTAAAAATAAAAATTCTTGTGGGATTCCGCCTTTGGCAATCATAGAGCGGATAATGGGGATAAACTCATAGCTTGAGTCAAACTGCTGGACAAATCTCGCCCATCGTTTATCATCGCTTTGTGAATGCAAAATCGTATTTGTTTTTAGACTCGCCAAAAATTCTTCACTAACGCCAAAGGAATTAAGCGTAGAAATGCTTTTATTATCGGGACTAAAGCCACCATTTGTGGTGCTTAAAAATCGCTCACTTGGAGTGGTGCTTGGTGTGGATTGGATAAATGGTTGGGGGTTTTGGGTGTTAGAAACTTCTGTGGCGGTAAGAGGATTTTGATTTTCTAGGGTTGTTAGGGTGGATTGTGCGCTGTTTTGAGGGGGTGTGGTAGAATCTAGCGATGTGGATTCTGCTTTTTGTGAGTTTTGTTGCAAATTTTGTTGAAAGTTTTGTTGTGAGTCTTGGTTTTGTAGATTTTGGCTATTTATCGCGGTGTCTAGGCTGTTTGATAGATTGTTTGGCAGAGAATCTATCGCAGGATTTTCAGCGTTACTACTATTTGGGTCTATGCCGAAATTTATATAGCTTGACTGATCGCTAGAATCACTAGAATCTAGCAATAGATTTTGACTAGAATCTAGCACGCCACTCCGCAAAGCATTGCTAGAAAATACATCAACAGCATTGCTTGCATTTAGCGCGTTTATAGCACTTAGACTTAATGCACCTACACTTACAAAAATCCCTTTTAGTAAAAAGTTTGATATTTTCACCGATATTCTCCTCTAAGCTATTAGCCTTTGATATTGCCCAAAAACAAAGCTAGCATTATAGTTGATTTTTGCTATTTTTCAGTAAAAATTAAATAAATTTTGTGCATTTTGTGTCGTTAGGCTCGCTATTTTCCCTGCTTCAATCCCTAATATTTCCCCCACACGCGCACAAATAAGCGGTATGTATTCAGGGCTATTGCGCTCTCCACGATAAGGGTGGGGCGTGAGATATGGCGCGTCAGTTTCTAGCACTAAGCGATTTTGCGGGATAAGAGGCAGGACTTCAAGCAATCTTCTAGCGTTTTTAAAAGTCGCCACCCCACCGATTCCATAATAAAAACTTTTGCTTAATCCTAGCAGGATTCTATCGGCATTGTAGCAGTGCAAAACCCCCCGTGCTTGCTTATAAGAGGACAAAATCTCATAAGCATCATTGCTTGCTTCACGGATATGCACAATAAGTGGCAAATTTTTTGCAATCGCTAGCTCTATTTGCTCGATAAAAAGGGCTTTTTGCGCAATTTTTATCGCTTTTATTTGCTCCATTTTTTTTTCTGCTTCATTTTGTGAGTCCTCCTGTGCTATTTTTGGTAGATAATAATAATCTAGCCCACATTCCCCGATAGCCTTGCATTTTGGCTCATCGATAAAACGGCTAAGACTTTCCCTAAAATCCGCTTCTTTGTCAATATCGCAAGGGTGCAATCCGCACGCAAAATACACCCCCTCATATTTATCGCTAATGTGCTTTGCTTTTGACAAAGTGTGCGGGCTTGCAGCAGGGATTAGGATTTCTCGCACGCCAAGTGCATAAGCATTGCTTATCACCAAATCCAAATCGCTATCATATCGCGCATCATCTAAATGACAATGTGTATCAATAAAGTGCATTTTCGTCCTTTAATCATTCTAAAATAAATAAAAATCCACAAATTTTGTTAAAATTCTAGCAAAAATTTCACTAGCAAAAAACTTCAAAATCATAGCAAAATCTATGAAAATATATTATTTTTAAGTTTATAAGGATTTTATGATGTTTAGCGGACTTGTGCGAGAGATAGGGGAGATTAAGAGTTTTAGAAATGATATTTTGCGTGTGCGATGCGCCCACAAAGCACAAATCGGGGATTCTATCGCTGTAAATGGAATGTGCCTAACCGTGATAGAGCTACATAGCGATGGATTTTCATTAGAGATTTCTAAGCATTCCCAAAATCTAGTCGCGCTTGAAAATTATAAAAATACCGTGCATATTGAGCCTGCTTTGAGGGCTGATTCTAGGCTTGATGGGCATTTTGTGCAGGGGCATATTGATTGCATTGGCGTGATAAAAAGCATTGTCCCAAAGGCAAATGCGACTATGTTTGAAATCGCCCTGCCTTATGAAAAAATCGAAATGATTATCCCGCAAGGCTCAATCTGCATAGATGGCGTAAGCCTTACGATTGCAAGCGTGGGAGCGGATTTGCACCCAAATCAACGCCACGCACAAAACGCCAAACAAGAAGCGATTTTTTGCCTAAGCATTATCCCGCACACTTTGCAAAACACGCTTTTTTGCACTTATAAAGTCGGCAGGCGAGTCAATATCGAAACTGATATGATTGTCCGCTCTATCGCACATATCCTAAAAAATAAAACGCAAGACAAAACCCAAAGCAAAGCGCAAAATAGCGCGACTTGGAGCGAGCTAGATTCTATCGCGCTAAGGTATTAAACCCCAAAATCTAGCACAAAATCTAAAAGGCACAAAATGCAAAAAAATTTTCATCAACATAGCCAAAATCTATCAAGCACAAAAGCCGCCGCACTTGCTTATAATCAAACGCAAGACATCGCACCAAAAGTCCTAGCAAGCGGCAAAGGCGAGGTGGCAAAAAAGATTATCCAAAAGGCAAAGGAATTTGAGATTCCGCTTTTTGCAAATGAAGAGTTAGTCAATATGCTTTTGGAAGTAGAGGTTGATGAGTGTATCCCTGTGGAGCTATATAGCGCGGTTGTGGAGGCATTTGTATGGCTATATAATATCGAGCAAAAATCCCAAATCAGCCAAAATCAATAGCAAAACTACAAACAAAAAAGGTATAAAATAAGTGAAAAAAATTTTTTTAATTTATGTGAAAAACGCATTTTACGCGCTTATAGCGGGCGTGGCTTTTGTGCTAAATGCTAGCTTTTTTAGCGGTTGTGCGTTTTTGGATTTTAACATATCCGCTAGGCTAAGCGGATATGAGCAAACAAGGCAAAATCTAGCCACAAAATCTAGCCACACAAAAACAGCCACTTCTACAAAAACAGCGACAAAATCAAACACAAAATCAACGACAAAATCTAGCCAAGACAACGAGCAAAAAGATTCTACAAATTCTACAAATATCGCCACGCAAGGCACGCAAGTTGCATTAGGAGCGGGGGCATTAGCAGAATCTGCGCTGGCAAATGTAGATAATGCAAATGATTTTACACAAGAAACGCAATCTAAAGAGGATTTTATCCTTAGCGAGCTGTATAAACAGCAAGAATCTTGGGCTAGCACGCCATATCGTTCAGGTGGGATAAGGCGTGAGGGAGCGGATTGTAGCGGGTTTGTGATGGTGGTTTTTGACGAGAGTTTTTCTTTGCAACTCCCTAGAATCACGCTAAATCAAATGGCACAGGGTGAAAAAATCGCTGGCAGACACATAGGTAGCAAAAAATTGCGTCCTGCGGATTTGCTGTTTTTTCGCACGGGTAGGGGAGCGCACGGCTATCATGTGGGGATTTATCTGCAAAATGGCGATTTTATGCATCTATCTACAAAGGGCGGGGTAAAGATTGTGAATATTTCAAATAAATATTGGAAAGATAGGCTTAGAAAAGTCGTGCGCTATGAGATTCCATAATGTCTCAAAATCTTAGCGCATAGATTTTTATAGATTTTTTCAAAAATAGTCAAAATGAGAGCTACAAATCAAGGATTTTGGTTTGAAAATGAGCAAACCCAAAATCTGCTATAATCCCAAAATCTAACCCCAACCAAAATCCCAAACAAAAACAAAATCACAACCAAAGGAGAAAAAATGCGAAGTGATGTAATCAAAAAAGGCTACTTAAAAGCCCCAAATCGCTCGTTACTGCGGGCGTGTGGGCTAAGCGAAGAGGACTTTGATAAGCCATTTATCGGCGTGGCAAATAGCTACATAGACATTATCCCCGGGCATTTTTATTTGAATGAATATGCGCGGATTATCAAAGATGAAATCCGCAAAAATGGCTGTGTGCCGTTTGAATTTAACACAATCGGTGTCGATGATGGCATAGCGATGGGGCATAGTGGAATGCTCTACTCCCTGCCTAGCCGTGAAATCATCGCAAATTCGGTAGAATCTGTGATGAACGCCCACGCCCTTGACGCGCTCATCTGTATCCCAAACTGCGATAAAATCACGCCGGGTATGCTTATGGGCGCGCTTCGCGTGAATGTGCCGACTATCTTTGTGAGCGGGGGACCTATGCGGGCTGGATTTAGCGAAAAGGGCGAAAAACTTACCTTAAATAGCGTCTTTGAAGCGGTGGGCGCGTATGAAGTCAAAAAAATCACAGAATCTGAACTCAAAGACATAGAATGCAAAGCCTGTCCTAGCGGGGGCTCTTGCTCGGGGCTTTTTACGGCAAACTCGATGAACTCACTATGTGAAGCTATGGGAATCGCACTAAGTGGCAATGGCACGGCGTTAGCACTAAGTGATGAGAGAGAAAATCTACTGCGCAAAGCCGCAAGGCGAATCTGTGAAATCGCCCTGCAATCGGTGTCAGATTCTGAGGTGGGTGAAAAATTTAAGATTCGCAATATCATTAACCGCGCCTCCATTCGCAACACAATGGTGGTGGATATGGCTATGGGCGGAAGCTCAAATACGATTTTGCATATGCTTGCCATTTCGCGTGAGGCTGGCGCACCGCTTGACATAAAAGAACTCAACGACATTAGCAAAAAAATCGCTCATATCGCCAAAGTCGCCCCGAGTCTGCCCGAAGTGGCGATGGAGGACATTGGGAGCGCGGGAGGCATAAGCGCGGTAATCAAAGAAATCTCACGGCGCGATAATGGACTGCTTGACTTAGACGCGCTCACAATCACGGGGGAGAGCTTGGGCGAGCGGATAAAAGATGCGCACATCAAAGATGAAAAAGTCATTCACAAGGTGGAGAACGCGTATTCACAAGTGGGCGGACTAGCGATTTTGTTTGGCAATCTCGCAGAGCAGGGCTGCGTGATAAAGACAGCGGGAATCACAGGAGCGCGGAAATTTAGCGGGAAAGCCGTGTGCTTTGATAGCCAAGAAGACGCGATAAAAGGCATCATCAAAGGCAGAGTGCAAAAAGGCGATGTGTGCGTGATACGCTATGAGGGACCAAAGGGCGGACCGGGAATGCAAGAAATGCTAAGCCCCACAAGTCTCATAATGGGAATGGGGCTTGGCGCAGATGTCGCGCTCATCACAGATGGGCGATTTAGCGGGGCGACACGGGGGCTAAGCATAGGGCATATAAGCCCAGAAGCCGCAGAGGGCGGACTTATCGGGCTACTAGAGGACGGCGATATAATCGACATTGATGTGGATAGCTACGAAATCAATGCAAGGTTAAGCGAAGCGCAAATCGCGGAGCGAAAAGCGAAATTTACACCATTGCAAAAGCCTCTGCGCTCTCGCTGGCTCTCACAATATCAAAAGCTCGTAAGCAACGCAAGTAATGGGGCGGTTTTGGATAGTGAATATTTTAAGAGTTGATTTTAGTAATTTTTAAATAATAGAGTTTTAAATGCTTAAAATTTTCCTTAAAAACCAAGATAAAACCAAATCTATTGAGCGTTACACGCTTGAAAATGAAAAATTGATAGTCAAATTTTTTAACCAAGAAACGCTTTATACTTATGGCAAGGACAATTATGCGATTATTGAGGTGGAGGAACTATCCAAAAACGAGCTTAGAATTTTTGAATATTTTGCTAAAATTGCGGACATTGCAGGGATAAAGGGCGATGATGATAAATCGCTACTTGCAAATGAATATAAAAAAATTGCAATAAATGATAAACCACAAAGCGCACTTTTTGCCTATATCAAGGCAGATTCAAATATTGCAAGTTATTATAACGATAAGCCTTTGCTTTTTCCTTTTGGCTCAAATCTCTCACAATGCGAGGCAGTGCAAAACGCGCTTACAAGCCAAATAAGTATCATTGAGGGACCACCGGGCACAGGCAAGACACAGACTATCTTAAATATTATCGCAAATCTTTTATACCGCGACAAAAGCGTAGCAGTGGTGTCAAATAATAATTCCGCCATACAAAATGTCTTTGAAAAACTAGAAAATGCTAATTTGGACGCTATTTGCGCTGTGCTAGGCAAAAGAGAAAATAAAGAAAGTTTTATCCAAAATCAACAAGCAAAATTAACAAAACTAAACCAAATCCTTAACGCAAATGTGATAAATCACAAAGCCATAATGGAGCGACAAATCACTAAATGCAACAAAAATTTATGCGAATTTTTTACATTGCAAAACGACATAGCCAAGACAAAATCTCTTTTGGAGCAAACTAGACTTGAATTTACACACTTTAAGCGCGAATCTAATGCCATCAATTTACCAAAAATTAGGAATCTATCTGCACTACAACCCGCGCAGCTGCTTTATTTTAAAGCACAAATTGAAGAATCTAACAAACCAAAATTTTGGCTTAAACTTAAACTTATTTGGCTTTATGGAATAGGCGATTTTGCTTTTTACAAAAATCCTACAATGAGCATTTTACAAGCATTTGAATATCTCTTTTATGAAATCACAATAGATAAACTCATCAAAAAGATTAAGCAAGATAGCGCAAGATTTGAGATTTTAAAACAGCAAGATATTCTTAATACACTAAAAACGCTATCGCAACAGATTTTACAATCTCATCTAGCACAAAAATATGCCAAGATTCAATGTGTGGCATTTGATGAAAATGATATGTCTTTAAAGGCTGAATCTTTTATCAAACAATATCCTGTGATTTTTAGCACTACGCATTCTATCGTTAGCTCATTAAATGCAGATTTTGTATTTGATTATCTTATTTGTGATGAATCTTCACAAGTAGATTTAGCCACAGGTGCTTTGGCTTTATCTATGGCAAAAAATGTGGTAATCGTAGGCGATTCAAAACAGCTCCCAAATGTCATTACAAACGTGCTAATTCCGCAGATTGAATCTCTAAATAATCAGTATAAAATCACCCCACATTATGATTATTTGGCGCATTCGTTTTTGTCTTCCGTTTGTGCGCGATTTGCAGATGTGCCAAAGGTTTTGCTAAAAGAGCATTATCGTTGCCACCCTAAAATCATAAAATTTTGCAATCAAAAATTTTATGATAATGAGCTAATAATTTTAAGCGAAAATGATAGCAAAAAAGACGCAATTAGTGTGCGATTCACAGCGCAGGGCAATCACGCTAGAGGGCGGTTTAATCAACGCGAAATCGATGAGATTGTAAATATTTTGCCAGAGTTTAGTGGTGAAATTAGCGATTCAGAGATTGGCATAATCACACCATATAATGAGCAAAAACAAGCATTGCAAAAGTCTTTGGAAGGAAGTGAAATAGAAATTGATACCGTGCATAAATTTCAAGGGCGCGAAAAAGAAGCGATTGTCATTAGCGTGGTAAATAATGAAGTGAGCGAATTTGTGGATAATCCACAGATTTTAAATGTTGCAATCACACGCGCTAAACGATTTTTACGAATCGTAGTTTCGCCCAATTTTGCAAACCAAAACAGCCACATTGGCGACTTAATCAAATATATTCAATACAATAATTTTGAAGCAAAGCAGGGCAACATAAAATCCATATTTGATTTGCTGTATCGTCAAAATTATAAGGCAAGGCAACGCTATCTTAAAAATAAACGCAAAATTTCGGTGTATGATTCTGAAAACATTGCGTTTCATTTTATCAACGAAATATTGCAAAAGGGTGGCTTTTCTAATCTCTCAGTGGCGTGTCATATCCCGCTTTTACGCGTGATTGGCGATACTGATAAATTAAATGAGAGTGAGAAAAAATACGCGCTAAATCCACGCACACATATTGATTTTGTGATTTATCATAAAATGGATAAAATGCCTATTTTGGCAATCGAGATTGATGGATATGCGTTTCATAGAGCAGATTCAGCACAAGGATTGCGCGACAATCTCAAAAACACGATTTTAGCAAAATTCAACTTTCCGCTTTTAAGGCTCAACACCACAGGGAGCAATGAAAAAAAGCGTATCGTGGATATGCTGATGAAAATTCTTCATCGCTAAATTTTCACGCAAAAAGCGTGAGAATTTGTTACAAAATTTCAAAGCCAATTTAATATTTCAAAAACCACTTCGCTATTTTCTTGCTATTATTTTGTTTTGATGGTCTCATATGAGACACATTCACAATCTTTGTCAAATGGTATTATATTAAACTGTTCTCCACCGTTTTTGTTTATTGTGCAAGTTATATACCCAATTATCACTATATTATAAAGAGCATTTTTATCTACATAATATTGTTTGGATACTATAATGCCAATTCTTATATTTTGTCCTTTGTTATTTTGGGTGGCAATATTTAGATATTTGCCATTTTCTTGTGTTTGTCTGAAATCAAGTTTTACAGTTTTCCCAAAAAATAAAAACAAATCATCATTCTTGCTACGCTTAAATTCTAACTCTTTTAGTGATTTTTTCCGTAGTGTTTGATGAGATTTTGATACACGAATTTTAGTTTGCATATCAATAGTGGCTTTTTTATTGTTATCTTGTGGAGGAACAATTGCATTATCATCTTGTTTTTCAGACAAATATCGCAATGCAGATTTAAGTTGATTTTTAATTTGTTTTGAAGTCAATGTCTTAACATATTCTGTCGTTGTTTTATGAGATTTTTGCTCATTCTTGTATAGACAATTGCTAGTATGTAAAGACTTTGGTGCTGTTTTAAGATGACGTTTTTTATTTGTTGTATGCAAGACAAAACTCAATTTTGCTTGATGACAATATGGACAAAACATATCGTTTTTATATTGTATATAATTATATTCATTAAGGCAACTGGCACTTATTTGCCTACTATGTGATTGTGAATAAAATTCTCCAAATTTATTAGTTTTATTCATTTTCCTTCCTTTAAAATATTATCTTTATTTTTTTAGGACACAACATAGTCTCTTCTTGAATTTTACCGTGATTATAACATTTTTTGATATAATCGCACACAATGATGGAGCTAAAATGGCAAAGGTAGATTTTATCGACACGCTACTTGCATTCTTTGGCTTTGGGCTTGTGCGCAAATGCGCGATTTTGCGCAAAAATATAGCACAATTACAAAGCAATCTTAAAATCTTTACACACATTAAAATTGATGAAAAGATTTATACTCTCGCACAAGATTTAGCCACACATTTGCCACATAATGCCAAAACCACGCAAACGCTTGAAAATCTAAACCAAACCATTTCGCTTATCAAATCTCACAATGAAACTATTAAAAATCTACAACAAAAGCTAGATAACGCTATTTCAAAGCATAGCGCAAAATCTATTTTGGCACATATTGATACTTACAGCTTAGAATCCATTCGCACCCTAAATGAAATCGCATTGCAAATCGCCACATATAAATTGCCAAATTCACTAGCACAAAAAGATAGTTACTTGCGCTATATGCGCGATATTGGCGAGATTTTTGATAATTATGCGACAATATTAAAACAACATAGCCTTATTAAAGATTTTCAAAGCCTTGATAAGCAATTAAAAGATGAATTTATCGATGGCAAAAATGCGAAAAAAATGCTTGATTTAGTCAAAAATATACAAGATTTTGGAGCAAAATTTTATGCCACGCCTAAATTTAGCACTGCGATATTGGAGCGACACAATGAGGAATTTATCGCACGACATAGCAAGGATACAATTTTTGAAAACATTAACGGCAGAAGTTTAGATTTAGACCAAAGGAGAGCGGTATTAAATGATAGTGGCTCGCTTCTTACCATAGCTGGGGCAGGAGCTGGAAAAACACTTACCATTTGTGGTAAGCTAAAATGGCTACTTGATAGGGGTAAGGCAAATGCAAATGAGATTTTGCTGTTGTCATATTCTCGCGCTTCAGCTAAAGATTTGCAAGAAAAAGCGCATTTGATAAATCCTAATTTAAAAGTCAAAACCTTTCATTCGCTAGGATTAGAAATCCTTAGTCAAAATCTATCCACAAAGCCACTTATCGAGGAGCAAGATATATCTGTGTATATTCGTAAGATTTTTGCAGAATCTAAAAATTGGCACATATTATGGGATATTTTTCGATTTTGCACGCTATATCCACTTGGCAATAGCGAGGCGACTTATCAAACGCTAGGCGAAAAATTTGCCTTTTTAAAACAAGCAAATTTTACCACGCTTAAAAATATACTCTCAACCCCCACAGATTCAAGCAAGCGACTCCAAACCCTGCAAAAAGAGCGCGTAAAAAGCTATGAGGAGCTAATCATCGCAAATTTTCTTTTCATAAACGGCGTGGAATATGAATACGAAAAACCCTATAAAATCAACACTGCCACTCCGCACAAACGGCAATACACGCCTGATTTTTACTTGAAAGATTATGATATATATTTGGAGCACTATGGGGTCAATAAAAATGGCGAAACACCACAATATCCACCAAAAGACGCTTTAAAATATAAAGAATCGATGGCGTGGAAGCGACAAACACATAAAGAAAATGGCACGACTTGCATAGAGACCTATTCTTATGAGTTTAGCGAGGGCAAAATCTTTGAATCATTAAAGCAAAAATTGCAAGATAATGGCATAACGCTTAAACCGCTCAATAAAGAGCAGATTTTAAACGCACTCAATGGCATTTATGAAAGCTATGATTTAAAATCCTTTTTTACGCTCATTGCAAGTTTTTTAAATCTTTATAAAGCTCGTTATCCTAACGCCCAAAATTTCCAAACGCTCAAAAACCAAAATCAAGGCTTAGATTATGACAACAAAAGAGCGCGGTTATTTTTGGATATTTGCAAGTATTTTTATGAGGGCTATTATGAAAATCTGCGAAGTGAGGGCAAAATTGATTTTGATGATATGATAATGCGCACTATTGAGATAATCCCAAATTTGCAAGATTATCGCTATAAATACATTATCGTAGATGAATTTCAAGATATTTCACAAAGTAGGACACGATTTTTGCAGGCTTTAATCAAAAATGGGGATTCTAAATTATTTGCTGTGGGCGATGATTGGCAGGCGATTTATCGCTTCGCGGGCTGTGATATAAATATCTTTTTAGATTTTAGCGCGTATTTTAGCGATGTAAGTCTATGCTATATCACTTCTACGCATAGAAATTCACAAGAACTCCAAGACATTATCGAGCCTTTTATCACGGCAAATCAACAACAAATCAGCAAACATATCCGCTCTAACAAAAGCCAAGAAAATCCTGTTAGAATCCTTTATCATAATAACGACATAGAATCTGCTTTTAAAAGGGCTTGTGATGAGATTTTAAATCTAAACAAAAATGCGCAGGCGCTAGTGCTAGGTAGGAATAATAAAGATGAGGAGAGAATCTCTTTGGCATTATTTCATTTGAAACGCAATACCAACTTGAATCTAGAATTTAAAACCGTGCATAAATCAAAGGGATTAGAGGCTGAATTTGTGATTTTGCTAAATGGCGATGGCGGGCGAAATGGATTTCCTAATACCATAGAGGACGATAAACTTTTGGAGCTAGTATTAGGCGCAAAGGATACATACCCGTATGCAGAGG
Source organism: Helicobacter sp. T3_23-1056 (assembly GCF_053654535.1). Taxonomy (NCBI): domain Bacteria; kingdom Pseudomonadati; phylum Campylobacterota; class Epsilonproteobacteria; order Campylobacterales; family Helicobacteraceae; genus Helicobacter; species Helicobacter sp. T3_23-1056. Next base: position 20,970 of record NZ_JBSIUU010000019.1, read on the forward strand.
AAAGGCGGTTATTTTATGTGGCTTTGACACGCACAAGAAGTATTGTCTATGTGCTATCAAATCAAAACAACCCATCAATCTTTGTCAAAGAAATCGATAGCACGATAAAAGACGCTGATAAAGATTTTGCTTCGCTAATTTGTCCGCATTGTAATGGCAAACTCAAACTACGAAATACCGATAAACAAAAGCCATTTTATGGTTGCGAGCATTATCCATATTGCGATTATGTGATTTTTGATATTGATTCTGTCTTGTGGGATTTGGCTTGCCCTGATTGTGGGGATTATCTGCGCGTAAAATTTGGCAAATATGGCAAATTTATTTCTTGCAATGGCTACCCGTATTGTCATTACACAGGCAATTTTAGAGATGATTTTTAGCGATTTTTGCATCATTTGTTTTTTATACCTAGCACAAAACACGCTTTTTAGATTTTGCAAAATCTAGTCTTGATTTTACCCCATAATGTGTAGAATCTACACATTGAACTTTATAATCCACCACTTTTTGACCAAGACATTAACTTTTCTAAACAATAATCTTTAGCAAAACACAAAAAAGGACACAAAATGCAAACTATCCAAAATTCGCTAAATTTAGCGCAAAATCTACTGACACAAACCACGCAAAATATGAGTGCTAGCGAAAAAGCATTTCATCACAAAATGCAAAGATTGCTCCAAAATCCACAAAATAAAGCTTTGCTAATCGAGCTACTTGATAGGGCGTTTCGTAGCAAAAATTGCGCGGTAAATTTTGAGTATGTCGCCCACACACTGCAAAAGTATGGCATAGCAGATTTTTTTAGCGCGGGCGAAAAAGCGCTGCTTTTTGCGTTTTTAGCCTTTGGGCGTCTTGCTCCAAATCTTAGCGTGCCGTTTTTTGTGCGACATTTGCGCGATGATACAAAATCGCTTGTGCTAGATTCTGCCAATCTACAAAATCATAGCGCGAAACGAAAATCCCAAAATATCACGCTAAATATCAACCTAATCGGCGAAGAGGTTTTAGGCGAAAAAGAGAGCGCATATCGTATCAAAAAATATGAGGACGCCCTAAAAAGCGAGTTTGTGAGCTATATCTCTATCAAAATCACTACGATTTTTTCGCAAATCAATATTATTGATTTTGAATGGTCAAAAAATGAGGTGGTAAAGCGACTTTGCTATCTCTACCAAATCGCAGAGTCCCAGCAAAAAAAGCAGGGTGTGGAGAAATTTATCAATTTGGATATGGAGGAATTTAGGGATTTGGAGCTAACGACAATGGCGTTTATGGAGAGCATTGCAAAGTTTGATTTGCGCGCTGGTATCGTGCTTCAAGCATATATCCCTGATTCGTTTCATTATCTACAAACGCTATTTGAGTTTTCAAAAAATCGTGTGAAAAATGGCAAACCACCTATCAAAATCCGTTTTGTCAAAGGTGCAAATATGGAGAGCGAAGAGACTATCGCAAGCCAAAAAGGCTGGGCGTTGCCGACATTTAAACGCAAAATAGACACGGATAGCAATTACAAAAAAATGCTAGATTTTGTGCTGCAAAATGATAATTTTAAGTTTATAAATATTGGCATTGCAAGTCATAATATCTTTGAAATCGCTTATGCTTATACGCGTATAAAAGAGGCGGGTGCGCTAGAATCATTTAGCTTTGAAATGCTTGAGGGTATGAGCTTGCAATGTGCTGATGAAATCTCAAAGCTGCATAATCTCGTGCTTTATGCGCCTGTGTGCGAAAAAGAGCATTTTAACAACGCCATTGCGTATTTAGTCCGCAGGCTTGATGAAAATACAAGTGAAGATAATTTTATGCGACATTTTTTTAATTTGAGAGTTGATTCTCCCGCGTATAGTGCGCAAAAAGCGATTTTTTTGGATTCTATAAAAGGCATAGATTTGCTTGATAACTCCACTCGCAGAATCCAAAATCGCAATATCGCAGAATCTAATCAGCATTCTATGCGTGAATCGTTTGCAAATGAAAGCGATACGGATTTTATCCTGCCACAAAATCGCGCGTGGGCATTGGCAATAAAACGCGATTTTGAGCATCTAAAAGGCTTTGAAATCTATCCTGTAATCGGCACAGAAACAAAAGAGAATCTTGCCACAATGCAGGTGTGTGAAAAAATGCAAGTGCGCGATAAAATCAATAATGAAAAAATCGGTATCGTGCATTTAGCAGGGGAGAAGCAAATCAAACAAGCATTGCAAGTCGCCCAAAATTGCGCTCCAAAATCCCACGAAAAAATCGCGCAGATTTTAAGCAACGCAGCGCAGATTTTGCGAAATAAAAGAGGCGAGCTAATCGGCATTGCCGCAAGAGAGGTGGGCAAGACTTTTGGTGAGATTGACGCAGAAGTAAGCGAGGCGATTGACTTTGTGGAATTTTATCCGCATTCGCTAAAAATGCTAAAAGCGCAAAATCCGCATACAAAATTTACCAAAAAAGGCATTTGCGTAACCATCGCCCCGTGGAATTTCCCAATCGGCATAAGTGCTGGGAGTATCGCTGCGCCTTTGGTAGCTGGGAATGTGGTAGTTTATAAACCATCTTGCCTATCCACAATCACAGGTTATAAACTTTGTGAGTGCTTTTGGGAGGCGGGGATACCAAAGGATATGCTGATTTTTTTGCCTAGCAAAGGTAGCGATATTAGCAAATATCTTTTGAGTGATTCGCGGATAAATTGTGCGGTTTTGACAGGTGGCGAAGAGACAGCGTATAAAATGCTAAAAGCAAATCCTGCGTTGCTTCTAAGTGCTGAAACGGGAGGCAAAAACGCTACGATTGTAACCAAAATGGCTGATAGGGATTTAGCGATAAAAAATATCATTCACTCTGCTTTTTCAAATTCTGGGCAAAAATGCTCGGCAACCTCGCTTCTTGTGCTAGAAAAAGAAGTCTATGATGACGCAGAGTTTAGAAACGCGCTAGTTGATGCGACAAAATCGCTAAATGTAGGCTCGCCATTTGAGCTAAAAAATAAAATCGGTGCTTTGGCAGATAAGCCCGATAGCAAGGTGCAAAGGGCGTTAAGCAAACTAGAATCGCACGAAGAGTGGGCGTTGCCACCTAGCTTTGAAAATGACAATGAATTGTTAATGCGCCCGTGTATCAAATACGGCACAAAACAAGGCGATTTCACGCATAGCACGGAGCTTTTTGCGCCGATTTTAAGCGTGATGTGTGCGGAGAGTCTAGCAAATGCAATAGACATTGTAAATGCCACAGGTTATGGGCTTACGGCGGGGTTGGAGAGTTTAGATGAACGGGAGTGGGAGTATTTTAGCACACATATTCAAGCGGGCAATATTTATGTAAATAAACCCACCACAGGCGCGATTGTCCTGCGACAACCATTTGGCGGTGTGAAAAAATCTGCCATCGGTTTTGGACGCAAAGTGGGCGTTTATAACTATATCACGCAGTTTTTGGATATTACCCAAGAAGTCGCAGATAGCAATTTAGCACAAAATGAAATTAGCGATAAAATAGCGATGATTTTGGAATGCAAGAATACCCCACCAAAAACCCCTCCCGCAGGGGGAGAGGATTTTATAGATTCTCCCTCTCTTGCGGAGATTGAATCAGTTTGTTCCCCCTCCCTTGCGGAGGGGGTTAGGGGGTGGGTAAATGCGCTAGATTCTACGCAAAAATCCGCCTTGCAAAAAGCGCAAATTATGGCGCAAAGTTACGCATACTATTACAAAAACGAGTTTTGTGCGAAGTTTGAGTTTGTCAAAGTGCGTGGGGAGGAAAATATCTTTTCTTACACAAAAATTGCAAATCTAGCGTATAGAATCGCGCAAACTGATGATTTAAGCGATATTTTGGGTGTTATCATCGCTTCAAATATTATGAAAATTTCGCTAAAAGTGAGTTATGAAGATAAAAATATCGATTTTGTGAAGCAAATATGCGAGAGTTTATCGCTAAAAGCGGATTTTGTGCGTGAGAGCGCAAAGGATTTTGCAGAGAATATTGCAGATTTTGAGCGAGTGCGCTACCACGCAAAACCCGATAAAAGCGATATGATTTATCAAAAAGCAAGTGAGATTGCCAAAATCATCATTTCGCCAAAACCGCTTATAAATGGGAGATTTGAGTTGCTTTATTATGTAAATGAAAAGTCTGTAAGCATTTCTTATCATCGCTATGGGAATTTAGGCATTCGTGGCGTGCAAATCGCAGAATCTAGCGCAAAATCCGCCAAATCTTGCAATGCCAAAAACGCATTAAATTCTACAAAACTCACAAATTCTCATATTGATCTTTCATCTTGTCATATTGAGCGTAGCGAAATATCTCAAACAAACAACAAAAGAGATTTTTCGCTTCGTGCTTCACACTCCGCTCAGAATGACAACATAAACAAGTCTAGCAACGACAAAAAATCCGCAGAATCTAAAAACAATACCCACCCCCTAACCCCCTCCGCAAGGGAGGGGGAATGTTTGGAAGTATCCTCCGCAAGTGAGGGATATAAAGAAACCCCCTCCCCTTGCGGGAGGGGTATTTATCGCAAGTGAGGTGGATTTTTGGAAGTATCATCCGCAAATGAGGGGGGAATATTTGACACAAATTTTAACCCGCTTTTGCCACTAGATTTTGCAAATAAATCAAAAAAAAGGATTTAATAATGGAAGTCGTGCATATTAGTTTTGAAATCGCAGTGATGTTTATCGCATATTCGGTGCTAATGCTCTACATTGGATTTTATTTTTTTAAGAAAAATAAAAGCACGGAGGATTATTTTTTGGGTTCGCGCTCGCTTGGTCCCGTAGTCTCTGCGCTCTCTGCTGGGGCTAGCGATATGAGCGGGTGGCTACTTATGGGATTACCCGGTGCGCTTTATGTGAGTGGGTTTATAGAGAGCTATATCGCTATTGGGCTAACGATTGGAGCTACGCTAAATTGGGTATTTGTGGCGAAGCGACTTCGCATTTACACAAGCGTGGTGGCAAATAGCATTACCATACCTGATTATTTTGAGACAAGGTTTGATGATGATAGGCATATTTTGCGTGTGGTGTGCGCGGTGGTGATTTTGGTATTTTTCACTTTTTATGTGTCTAGTGGGCTAGTTAGCGGGGCAAAGCTGTTTGAGAGCACCTTTGGGCTACGCTATGAATACGCCCTTAGCACAGGGACGCTCATCATCGTGGCTTACACATTTTTGGGCGGGTATAAGGCGGTGTGCTGGACAGATTTGATTCAGGGGATTTTGATGATGGGTGCGCTTATCATCGTGCCTTGCGTGATGCTTTATCATTTGGGTGGATTTGGAGAGGCGATGCAAATCGTGCGTGAGATAAAGCCAAATGCGCTATCTATGGGTGAGGGAGCAAGCGCAGTTGGGATTATCTCTGCATTAGCGTGGGGGCTAGGATATTTTGGACAGCCACATATTTTGGTGCGATTTATGTCGATTCGCTCCACAAAAGAGATTCCGCTAGCCACGATTATTGGCATTTCGTGGATGGCGATTTCGCTTCTTGGGGCGTGCTTTATCGGTGTCTTAGGCATTGCTTATGTTTATAAATTTGATTTAAGTCTAAATGACCCTGAAAAGATTTTCATAGTAATGAGCCAACTACTTTTTAATCCTTGGATAGCTGGGATTTTGCTCTCTGCGATTTTAGCGGCGGTTATGAGCACGGCTAGTTCACAGCTTCTTGTCTCTAGCTCGACTATCGCAGAGGATTTTTATAAGCGCATTTTCCACAAAGATGCAAGCTCTAAAATGGTTATGAATCTAGGCAGGGCTGGGGTTTTGGCAGTCGCACTAATCGCATTTGTGATTTCAACGGATAAAGATTCTAGCATTTTAAGTATCGTGGCGTATGCGTGGGCTGGGTTTGGTGCTAGTTTTGGCTCGGTTATGATTTTTTCACTATTTTGGGGGAGAATGACAAGACTTGGCGCAATAAGCGGTATGATAACAGGCGCGGTGGTTGTCGTGGCGTATAAAAATATCTTTGCTGAAATGCTAGATTTTCGCATTTATGAAATTATCCCGGGATTTATATGCGCAAGTGTGGTGATTGTCATCGTTAGCCTATGTGGCAAGGTGCGCGAGGGGACAAAAAAGGCGTATCATAAAATGCTAGAAAATTTATGAAAATTAGCGCGTGGATTTTGATTGCTTGGTTTGGTAGTGGCGCAAATAATTGATAATTGGTTCTAACGCTTCTTTGCAAACCTCTAAATCTAGCGTCATAATGCTTAGCGGAAAGCCAAAAGATTCTAGCTTGACAGCGTCTTTTTGGGTGGTCAAAATAGAAGTGGCGTTGGTAGAATCTAGCCATTTTTTTACTTGATTTTTATCAAAAAGCGCGTGGTCTTTTAGCGTGATTTTGGCTACGATATTTTGCGCATAATCTTGCAAAAATTCTTCTAGCCTCGTAGGATTTGCAATCGCGCTTAGAAAAAGCATTTTTTTGCTAGGGTTTTGCACGGTAACTTTGCGGATAAAATCTACCCCGTCTTTTAAGACAATGCCATTTTGCAAAACAATGCCTTTTTGCGAAAAAATGCCATTTTTATATGTCTTGCGTTCATTTTTGTCGGGCTGATTGTTTGGTTGATTGTCGCTTTGTGGAGTTTGGTATTGGTTGTAGATTTTGGGGGATTCTCTGTAAATCCCGCTTGGCAGGCAAAATCTAAAATACGGCTCGATTTTGGGGCGCAAAATAATGTCAAATTTGCAAAATCCAAACCGAAATCCATCATCAAGCAAAATGATTTTCGCGCCATTTTTGATTGCTTCTTGCAGGGCTTTTTTGCGATTTTCACATACGATTAGGGAGATTTTTTGCGCGCTTAGATTTTGTGCGATTAGGTATGGCTCATCGCCTGCATTCAATACGCTCTCTAAAATCTCCCCATCTTTTGCCACCCACACAAGCCCCCTGCTTTGCCTACCATATCCACGCGAAATGATATAGATTTGCGTGTAGCGTTTTTGGCTCAAAAAACGCGCTAGATAAATGATAAAAGGCGTCTTGCCACTCCCGCCTGCGATTAGATTCCCCACCGAAATGATAGGCACGCCAAAATCTGTTTTTGCTATGTTTTGGATTTTGCGCTTCAAAGAGGCGATACAAAAATACACAAAACTACAAGGTAGTAGCAAAAAAGCTAGAATCTTTTGGGGTAGATTTGGATTAAAAAAATAGCTATCTAAAAAATGTGTTTTGTTTGTGGTGTGTGCGTTTGGCGTGCTAGGATTTTTAGCGTTAGAATTTATGGGATTAGATTTTGTGGCATTAGGTTTTGCGGCATTAGATTTTGTAAAATTAGATTTTTTAGATAGATTTTTTGTCGTTTTTTCTTGCATATTTTTTCTCTACAAATTAAGGGATAAAAATCTTTGGCAATGAGCGTTTAAATAGATTTTGAGATATGCGTTTTTTTGCCATTTTGATTGCTTCTTTTGGGATTAGATTTCCTTGCGTGTCGCGCAAATTTTTTATTTTTTTTAAGTCAATGTTTGTAAAATTCTCTACTTGCCTAAAATCCCCATATTTTTTGCAAATCGCCTCTAGCGCAATGTCGATTTTGGCATAGCAAAATCCTAGCTCGCCCTCATCGCTTTGCCCTGCGTATAAATCCGCACTTGGTGGTTTGACAATGATAGATTTTGGGATTTTTAGCATTTTTGCTAAGACAAAAATCTCGCTTTTATACAAAGAGCCGATAGGGTTTATCGCGCACGCCAAATCCCCAAAAATCGTCCCATACCCAAGCATTAGCTCGGATTTGTTGCTAGTGCCTATGACTAGGGCTTTTTTGCGCGATGAATAATCATACAAAAGTGCCATTCTAAGCCTAGCACAAAAATTTCCCATTTCAAGCGGGGTGGGATTTTGCCAAGCAAAATCTTGTGAAGTGGGTTTTTGCGTGGCAAGATTTTGTTTTGTAGAATCCTTTTGCGTGGTGATTTTGTGTGAATCCAAAAACGATTTTTGATAATCCTCTAATGGCAAAATCTGCAATGGCAAATTAAATTTTTTTGCTAGCTCTTTTGCGTGAATTAGCGAGTCTTTGCTAGAGCTACTAGATGGCATAGATAGGCAAAAAACCCCTAATTTAGATTGTTTGCTTGCTTTGTGGCAAAGGGCTGCAACTACGGCAGAATCTATCCCACCGCTAAGCCCTAGCACAAGATTTTGCGCCCCTCTTTTTTGTGCTTCTTTTTGCAAAAATGCCACGCTTTTTTTTATGAAGTTTTGATAGTATTTTTGGCTTTTTATGATAGTGATTTTGCTCATTTTGCCCCTTAGATTTTGCCTTAGATTTTGGGTTTTTGGTTAGCTAGCATTTGGCTTTTTATTTGGTATAATACTACGATTTTTTAAGGAATGCAAACTTTTAGAAATGCAAATGTTGGTTTAGATTTATCCCAAAATCAATACACAAAAATACGCAAAAAGGATATAAATGTCTCAATTTATCGAAATGCTAAAAAAAGATAAAGCTCGCTATATCACAGGCGCGGTGCTAGTGGCATTTGTAGCGTTGCTTATTTATATAAATAATTCATTTGTTATGTGGGCTACTCTTGGCGTGCTGTTTTTGCTAGGATTTAAAGAAAGCCTAAATCTATATAAAATCCAAGATGAGCCGTATTTGTATATCATCGCTGTGGCGGTGTGGGTAGCGGCGTTTTTTAATGCAAGCCCGATTATTTGTGGCGTGTGCGCGTGTATGGTTTTGGCTTCTTATCTTGCTTTTAGACAAGAGCTAAATCCCAAAAATATATTGCCATTTTTGTATCCTGTGATTCCGTTTTTGGCGTTGTATAGCATATATGTGGATTTTGGTTTGGCGGGGATTGTGTGGCTTATTTTAATCATCGCTTTATGCGATATTGGTGCGTATTTTGGGGGGCGTTTGTTTGGCAAAACACCTTTTAGTCCCACTTCGCCCAAAAAAACGATTGAAGGCGTGATTATCGGGCTTGCGTTTTGCGTGGTGGTGGGAAGTGTGGTTGGCATTTGGGCTTTGGGGGTGAATTTTTTTGCGTGCATTTTGCTAAGTATGTTTGTGGGGGTTTGCGGGGTGTTTGGGGATTTGTATGAGAGCTATTTGAAGCGAATGGCTGGAGTGAAAGATTCTGGGAGTATTTTGCCCGGACACGGCGGGGTTTTAGATAGGCTTGATGCGCTATTGTTTGGGGCGATTGGTATGCACTTTGTGCTGTCATTTTTTGGCACATTTGGCAGTGGGGAAAATATCGTGCCTACGCTTTTTGGGGCATAGTGGGGCATAAATGATTATTTTGGGTAGCACAGGCACGATAGGAGTGCGCGCTTTAGAGATAGCCCATCGCTTTGGCAAAGAGATAGAAGCAATCGCAGCAGGAAAAAATATCGCGCTACTAAACCAACAAATCGCCACATACAAGCCAAAAAAAGTTGCAATCGCTTGCAAAGAAGATATTGACAAGCTAGAATCTGGTGGCGCAGAAGTGTTTGTAGGGGCAAGCGGAATCTGTGAAATGATACAAAGTTGCTCTTCACATCTCGTGCTAAATGCAATCGTAGGATTTGCAGGGCTTGCCCCATCGATATGCGCACAAAAATGTGGCAAAAAGCTAGCCCTAGCCAACAAAGAATCGCTTATCACGGGCGGCTGGCTACTTGATAGAAGTGAGATTATGCCTATTGATAGCGAGCATTTTGGGCTGTGGTATTTGATGAATGGATTTAGAAAATCTAATGCGGATTTTGGCACAAATGATTTGAAAAAGCAAGATTTTAGTAAAGATTTTAGTCAAAATTTTGGTGTAGCAAAATCTAGCACAAAGATTTTTGAGGCAAATCACCACGGCACAAATCCAACGCAAAATCCAAAACAAAATCTAAGACAAATCAAGCGACTTCTTATCACAGCAAGCGGTGGAGCGTTTCGCGATACTCCGCTAGAATCGATGTCGCACGCCACAAAAGCCCAAGCCCTAAAACACCCAAATTGGCAAATGGGGCAAAAAATCACCATAGATTCTGCGACTATGGCAAACAAACTTTTTGAAGTGCTTGAGGCGTATTGGCTTTTTGGCATTAGCGAAGTTGGCGCGTTTATCGAGCGTAGTTCGACTATCCACGCGCTTATAGAGTTCATCGATGGTAGCACGACTGCGCATTTTGCCCTGCCTAGTATGTCTTTGCCCATCGCGTATGCTATTGATTTGACACAGGCAAGTGGGAGCAAAATCTTAGATTCTATCGATTTAAGCGCGTTAGGTAGTTTGTCTTTTGAGGCGATTTGTCCTGCTAGATACCCGCTATGGGGGCTAAAAGACACCCTGCTAGCAAACCCAAAACTAGCCGTAGTGATAAATGCTGCAAATGAAGTGGCGGTTTTAAAATTTTTGCGCGATGAGGTGGCGTTTGGCGAGATTGCCAAAATCGTGTTTAGCGCGCTAGATAGGTTTCAAAGTAGCGTAGGAAGGCTAAAATCTTATGAAGATATAGCCGAGCTAGATTTACAAGTGCGAATGTTTTTGCTCCAAAATCCAAAAAAACAAATCTAAACCCAACAAACATAAAATCCTCAAATAAATCATCAAATCTAAAACTACATTATTGATTGTCGTTTGTGCTATTAAGTCGTTTTATTTTGCATAAAATCCATTTTTGTTTCATTCGCAAAATCTTTTTATAAACACTGCTAGCGACATAAAATAACGATGATTTGTGCATTTTGCGTTTTTCATTTTGCAGCGTTATCTCTAACTCTAACGCAAAAATTTTCGCAAGATTTTGGCAAAAAGGCGAAAAATGCTTACTTTGGACTAAAATCGTGCTAATCACAAAGCGATGATTTTGCAACGCCAAATGCAGTTTTTGCACATCGCTTCTTTGTGTAATCGAATCCGCATTTTCATAGTAATGATACAGCTCATCGCTTATGCAGGCGTAATTTTTGGCATAAAAAAGCACATTTACAAAGTTTAGCGCGTCCTCTGCCACCAAAAGCCGTTTGCCTAAATCCAAATTTTGCAAAGATTTTGCGTAAGTGGAGCGCAAAAATGCCTTGCCCCATAATGTCCAATATTTACCAACGCCCCTTTTAGCAATCCATAGCATAAAATCTTTAATGCAAAAAAGTGCGTTTTGTGGGTGCAAAATATGTGATTTGTTTGATGAATCGCTTTGCCTTTTTGCATAGTTAAAGGCTAAAATATCGATTTGTTCGCCACAATCTTTGCTAAAAGCGATTATTGCGTTATGAATCTTTTCACACGCATTTAGCTCTAAACTATCGTCAGCGTCCAAAAATAGCAAATACTCGCCCTTTGCGTTTAATGCGCCAATATTGCGCGTGGCAAAAGTGCCTAGATTTTGCGGATTTTGCAGGACTTTTATGCGCAAATCTTTATCTGCAAACTCTTTTGCGACTCCAACGCTATTATCCGTGCTTGCGTCATCAACGCAAATAATTTCAATATTTTCATAACTTTGATTTATCGCGCTTTGCAACGCTTTTGCGATAAATTTTTGAGCGTTAAAAATGGGGATAATGATAGAGACAAGCTGGGTTTGTGGGGTTGTCAAAGTTTGGGGCGTTGCTTGTGCGTGTGTTTTTGTTGATTGCATTGCTTGCGCGTGTGGCGTTGTTATTGTTGCTTGCGTTGTGTTTGATTGTATTGCCTGTGTATTTGGATTTGCTTGCGTTTGCGTTGTTTGTGTGTTTAGAATGTCTTGCATTGGTGTCCTTAAAAAAGTGATGAAAAACTTAAAAAAAGCGATAAAAAAAAACGCTAAAAACGCTAAAAATGCGAAAAACAAAAAAAAAAAAACGAAAAAAAAAAAAAATGCAGAAAAAATGCGAAAGACAAGAAAAATTATATCAAAAACGATTTAAGTTAATGTGTCAAAACTGATATAAGTCTCTTTTATTTAAAATATTGAATAATTCAAATTAAACAAGAAAAATCCATAAAAAATCCACAAAAAATCCATAATATAATGCAATATTTTTTCGTATTTAATAATCTTTTAAGCATAATCTTATTAGAATCACAGCTTTTATTTCTTTAAGATTTTCTTTTTAAAATAGTTTTGCATAGATTTTCTTTTGTAGATTTTTGCATAAATTGTTTTGATAGATTTTCTTTATAGAAATTGCCTTAGATTTCATATTTCAAAAAGGACGCTCAATGAAAAACCTTACACTTAAAGCCACCTCCGCAATCAAAAACTTCAAAAAATCACTACTCGCAGTTTTTATCCCGCTTTTTATGTTTGCAAACTTTGCGTATGCTGCTATCAACCTAAACACCGCGACTAAAAAAGAGCTTGTTAGCTTGGAAGGCATAGGCGATAAAAAAGCTGATGAAATCATCAAATACCGCACCAAGACGCCTTTTAAGAAAATCGAAGATATAAAAAACATAAAAGGCATCGGCGATAAATTGTTTGAAAAAATCAAAGATAAGATTGAAGTAAAATAAGCTTTTAAAACCTGCGTTTTAGTGTTTTGATTGTCGCTAGCCTGCATAGATTTTGTGGCAGGCAGTGGCAGAAAATGGCAAAGAAAAAATGGCAAGAGAAAAATGGCAAAGAAAATGGCAGGCTAGATTATCTAGCTTGCCACGATTGCACAAATATTTTTAACAAAACACAAAACCCCAAAATCTACTTCCCTCTAAACATAAGCTAAACATAAATTTTCATAACCTATTTTTCAATCTACAAAATCTTTGCTAGCCTTACTTGCTACGCTACCATATTTCTAGTATTTTTAGATTTTTGTTTGTTTGTGGCATTATGTGGATTTTGCGCAAAAATTTCATTTTTGATATAATTTCGCACAAAACAAAATCATAAATGACAAAATGCGACAAAACTCGACAAAACCATAGCCCAAAACAAAATCCACCACCAAAAAAATCCCAAAAGAACACAAAATCTAACAACTAGGAATCAAATGAAACTTATTTCAAGCATTTATTTTAAAATTTTCTTTCTTTTTTTTAGTGCGATAATCCTTGCGATATTGCTTGCCTATGAGATAGACAAAAGCTTCCACACAAGCGAAATCTACCGCTCCAAATCCGAAATCTTATACCTCATTTATTCGATGATGCCAAATATCATAATGGGCGATTTTGATTCTGCGCAAATGCTAGCGGGGCAGTTTGGGTTTTTTGCCCTAGATAGCTTGCCTAGCACATATACGACACTATATCAAAGCACCGATGATGTGATTTATTCGATGATTTTTAGCACAAAAGAAATCATAGGATTTGAGCTAGAATATGAGGGCTACCACACTATCGTATCTCGCCCCATTTCTTATGGGCTGATAGTGGGTGATGATTTTTGGCTATTTTTCGCGCTTTTTGTTGGGATTTTGACATTGCTTGGAGTGATGGTTTTGCGATTGTTGTATCCTTTGCGCAGGCTTAAAAAATCGCTAAAATCTTTTATCAGCGAAATGGAGCTATCTAGCCATAAAATCAACACAAAAGATGAAATAAGCGCGTTAATCGTGTCGTTTAATATGATGAGCGAGCAAATAACGCGTATGCTAAAATCTAGAGAACTTATCCTAAAAAGTCTAGGGCACGAGCTAAAAACCCCGCTTACTAAAATGCGACTTTTTGTCGAGGTGTCCCAAAAAGAATATCCGTATATGGAAAAACTTTTGCCACACATAAGCGGGCTAAAACAGCTAATCAACAATATTTTGGAGCTAGAGCGACTAAATAGTGGCAAAATGCAACTAGAATCTAGTAGATTTTTTGCTGAAACACTTGTGTTTGAGACGCTAAAAAACTTTGGCGATACGGAGGAAAAAATACGGCTAGAAATGAGGGAAAATTTTGTGATTTGCGGTGATTTGGAGCTGCTAGCAAGGGCATTGCGAAATCTTATCGAAAACGCGCTTAAATACAATGAATCTCCGTTTATCAAAATCATTATAGGCGATGATGCGTGCGCGCAAAATGCAATGCTAGCTAGCAAAAAAATGGAGCAAAAAAATAATGACGCACAAAGTAGCACAAACAAAGCACAAAATCTAGCGACACACACAAAATCTAGCGACACAGATGACATAAACGGGACAAAACATAACGCAAGAAAACTGCTAGGCTGGGGAAATATAAACTATACTACCGCTTTGGAGCTAGAATCGCTTAATGATTCTTTTGCCTCGCCTACGCTTAAAAACACGCTAAAAAACGCACTGCAAAAACAAAATCCAAAATGTATATCTATCGTAAGCAAATCCCCGCCACTTACGCATCCATTTGATTATTATACCGAGCCTTTTGTGCGCGATGAAGCACATAATGCACAGCCCGGACACGGGCTTGGGCTATCAATTGTTAGCGATATTTTGGCATTGCACGGATATGCTTTGCAATACAACTACCATAGGCAAAAGCACTATTTTTCGATGGTTTTTACGCATTTGGATTAAATAGATTTTGATTGGATTTTGTGGCTTTATGTCTTAGATTTCGCTTGCATTTGGCTAGATTTTGCTAGTTTTCGCGCTTTTAGATTTTGACTATATTTTTTTGTGGCTAGATTTTGGGTTATAAAGCGAGCGGTTTTATCGTGCTAGAATCGATTAGATTTTGCATTTTTTGTATGGTGGTGTTTATGATTTTTGTGATTTGTTTATGGCTTAGGTTAGATTTTTTGCGTGGGATTATGGTGTAGATTTTATCTTTGGTTGCCCATCTGTGCGTGTCTTTGCGCGAATACAGCCCTATTGTTTTTACGCCTTGAATAGAGGCTAGGTGTATGCTACCTGTGCTTGGGCTTATCATTAGGCTTGATAGATTTGCAAATGCGATTAGGCTAGATAGCGTGTTGTCATTTGGGTAGATTATTAGTCGTTGTTTTGTTTGGTTTGGCAGGGAGGATAAAATGGGGTGGGTTTCTACTTGGGCGATAAAATCGCTATGCACGCTAGGAAAAGTAATGATTAGAATGAAAAGATTTTGGTTTTTTGGGTTTGTCAAAATCCGCCCCATCATATCCAAAAACGCGCTTAAAGGCAGGGTATGTGTCGCAGCATAGCTAAAAGGATTTATAAAAATCATAAAAGGATTTTTTGTAGAATCTACATTGTCGCTATTTGTGGGATTTTGGGGAGAATCTAGGGCGTTTTTGGATTCTAGGTTGGATTTTGCTTGTAGCATTTGCGTATGTTTTATGCGGTTATGCAAAAAATCTTTTGTGCGTTGTTCTATATCGGGGCTAATTTTTAGCTTTATCTCATTATGCAGGGCAAAATCTAGCTCACTCATTATGCGTTCAAAATTTGCATAAGTGATTTTTGGATAATTTTCTAGCGTATTATGTTGCCCCCCCCCCGTTTTAGCTTTTTGCCTAGTCAAATTTTGCGTCATCAAAATATTGCCTACAAACTCATCAAACGCATTTTTATCAACAAGCCTAACAAGCATACATAGCGCGTCTTTGGCATTTAGCTTGCGGTATTTGTCAAAAAATAAAAGCGAGGGATATTTGGTTTTGGTAGAAAAAAAAGAAGCGAATTTTAGGGCGGTGATGATGGGCGTATCTAGCGGTGATAAAAGCCTAATGTATTGTGATTTTGGATTGCTTAGCAAGAAAAAATCACAGCGATATTTTGCGATAGTGGCTAAGGAATCTTTGGATAGAGCACCAATATCTAGTATCTCATCTGTGCTATCCATAAAATCCACAAAATCTAAAATCTCTTTTAATAGCGCGTTTCCAAAAATGATAAGCCTGCAATGATATGCTTTTTTGGCAAGATATAGGGCTTTGATAGCGATTAGGTTATCGCCTAGCCCATAATGATGAAAAAATCCTATTGTTGTTTGAGTTGTCGTTTGTGTCTTGGTTTGTGGTGGGGCTAGATTTGTGTGTGTGTTTGTCGCATTTGGCACTTGGATTCCTTTTTTGGATTTTGCTTTGTGCTAGATTTTGCTAGATTGCGTATTTTTGGTTTTGTTTGGCTAGTTTGATTTTGACTTATTTTGGGCTTAAAAACTAAGATTGCAAAAAGTGGCATTATAGCAAAATCATTTTCCATACCAAAATCTAGCGAAATGTAAAAAACGCTTTTTATTAGCTTTTTTTAAGTAGAATGTTAGCGCAATTTTTGCGATTGCAGATTTTAGCCATAGCAAGTAGATACTACTTGCAAACTAGACTAAAAGGAGAAAAAATGGCACTTTATGATAGGAATCTAAACAATGTAACAGCGACAAGTCAAATGGCTTATGCTGATGAAAACGCGCTTGTAAATTTTGTCAAAACGACTTATAAATTCTTTGGCGCGAGCCTGCTTTTTGCCACCATTGGTGCGCTTATTGGCTTGCAAAATTTTGCATTTGTGCTTGAGTATCGTATCGGCATTTTTGTCGCTGAATTCGCTGCGCTAATCGCGCTATTTTTCTTGCGCGCAAAACCTGCGGTAAATGTTGCGTTGCTGTTTGTATTTACATTTTTAAGCGGTGTGACACTTGTGCCTTTGCTAGGCTATGTCGTTGCTCGCTCTGGCTTAAATGCAGTATGGCAAGCACTTGGTATGACGACTATCGTCTTTGGCGTGATGAGTATCTACGCGCTAAAAACCAAAAAAGACTTAGCAAATATGGGCAAAATGCTCTTTATTTCGCTAATTGTCGTGTTTGTTTGCTCGCTAGTAAATTACTTTTTCCTAAACAGCACTCCATTTCAAGTCCTAATCTCTGCGGCTTGCGTGGTGCTTTTTAGCCTATATGTAGCCTATGATACGCAAAATATCGTGCGCGGGCTTTATGATAGCCCTGTGCTAGCAGCGGTAAATCTTTATTTAGATTTTCTAAATATCTTTATAAGCCTTTTACAGCTTATAGGCATACTAGGCGGAAATGACGACTAAGATTTGCGCTAGAATCTAGGGCGATTATTTCGTTTATCGCACTAGATTTTGTTTTTTTAAGCTAGGTTTTTAGGTGTTTGTAAATGCCTAAAATCTAGCTTTTTTATTTACGCAGATTTTCTACGCCGTTTGCGACTAGCAGGGCAAAATCTTTTGCAATTCGTGCGTTTTTGCTTCCCATTTTTGTAGCAAAATTTAATGCCTTTTGCCGAGCGATTTTTGAAATCTCATTTAGATTTTCTTCATTTGGATTGTTACTTGTATCGCTTAGATTGTTTGTGTTAAAAAAATCTATCCCCTTTATCCCCTCTTTTTGCAAAAATGTTTCTACGCATTCAAGGTATTGCCTAACCCCAAAATCATAAAATCCAATCTGCAAGCCAAACCTATCGCTAAGACTTAGTTCTTCTTGGACTATGCTATGCTCAGGGGTGTTATCAGCACCTGCGTTTTGGATTAGCTTGCGGATATTAGAAGTGGCATATAGCAATATATTTTTTGCACGCGCTTCAAGCGAGCCTTCAAGCACGCTTTTGATACTTTTATACTCATTTTGCTCTGCGCGGAAGCTCAAATCATCACAAAAAATAATAAACTTATAAGGCTTATCTCTTAGCATATCAAAAAGCAATGGCAATAGCAAAATATCCTTGCTATCAAGCTCGATTACGCGTAAAGATTTTGGGTAAAAAGATTTTAGGGATTTGTCATTTTTAGTGCGCTCTGTTTTGATTGCGCTATTGATTTCTAAAAATTCTCCCAAAACTTGCTTTACACAAGAGCTTTTGCCACAGCCTCTAGCACCCCACGCAAGCACATTTAGCGCGGATTTGTCTGATAAAAAACTAGCCGTATTTGCCCTCAAAATCTCTACTTGCTCTTCTAGCCCGATTAGATTTTCTACTTTGTCAAAATCTCTAATGCTATGCAGGTAGCAAAAGCTATCAAACCTGCGCAATACAAATGCTTTGTGCGCTTCAAAATCCACTTCTAAAAGTTTCGCGAAATTTGTGCTACCCCAAAAAATATCCATAAAATCTCCGTTTATTTTCTTACTTTTTTGCCTAAATTCCACGCTACAAACGCGCTTTGCAAACTGCGATTACGAAAAAGCCCAAAAGCTAAAATGCCAAAATGCTACTACTGCGAAATCTAGCGCGAAAAATCCACCAAAATCATACCCATAAATATTTCCTTAGGCAAGATTTGTTTTTTAGGCATTGTGCCAATATCTTTTGGGCTAAACGCGCTATCTAGGCTAGAATCCACCACAAAATCCCCGTATTTAAGCAAACTCTCTAGCACATACCCGCTAATCTTTCGCCCACCAAAAATATATTCTACCTTAGCCCACGCTCCACCGATTTGGCTAGATTCTAGCGCGTTTGTCTTGCCTAGCACATATAGTTTGCGACCCTTTGGAGCTTTTGCCACAAATGGCGAAACCTCACTTGGCTCACTGCGCACAAATGCGCTCGAAGCGATTACTTGTGCGGTTTTTTTATCCATTTTTTGTGTGCGCTCTTTTGCGGATTCTTTGTTAGATTCTTTTGTGGATTCTTTAGAAGTTTCTTTTGTAGATTCTTTGTTAGATTCTTGGATTTTGGCATTTTGGCTAGCATTATTTATGCTATTTTTGCTTATTGGTGCATTTGTATCATTTGTGTTTGCTACCACCATAGTCGTATCCAAATCCACCACAAAATCCCCGTATTTAAGCAAACTCTCTAGCACATACCCGCTAATCTTTCGCTCACCAAAATGATATTCTACCTTAGCCCACGCTCCACCGATTTGGCTAGATTCTAGCGCGTTTGTCTTGCCTAGCACATATAGTTTGCGACCCTTTGGAGCTTTTGCCACAGGTGGCGAAACCTCACTTGGCGCACTGCGCACAAACGCGCTTGAAGCGATGACTTGTGCGGATTTATTTAGATTTGCAGGTTTTGATATGTCGGATTCTAGTGAGGCGTAGCGTGGAGTGTGTAGGGTGTATGTGCTAGATTGTGGCGTTTGTTTTTTATAAAACTCGATTCGATATAGATTTCCCGCTTTATCGATACTTGCTAGGGGGTTTAGATATTCTTTTTTGATTAGGATTTTGTTGTTTTTGGGTTTTGATTTTAGCCCCACGACTTTTATGTCATATTCGCTAAAATCAGTGATTTCTACAAAATCTACCGCTTTTATGACTTCGCCAAATGCGATTTTTTGCTCTTTGTTATCGATATTTGCCCTTATTTGCGCTCCGTTAGATTTGCCAAACTCCACATATTTTGGTGTAAATTTTGTCATTGAGTTGTTGCCATATTTTAGCGTTAGGGCATTGCCTCTTGGCAAAAGTCCCAAAATCTTAGCCCCAGATTCTATGGCGATTTTATCAAAGTTTTTGTTAGCAGGCAGTGGAAAATCCGCAATCTCGCCCCGCAAATCAAAAAGCGGAAAGCTAGGCATACCCTCTATGCTAAAGGCTAGATTTTTATCATATATCACCTTGCCTACGCCATCTACGCTAAGCGTAAAATCCCGCTCAAATCCTATCCCCACTTTTTCTAGCAACGCCTCGATAGCAAGCAAATGATAATACACCCTCTCTTTTAGATTTAGCGTCTTGCTAGCTTCGTTTGCAAAGGCTGGCTTGCCCTCATTTATCGCATAAAAAGTGAGTGCTTTTTGCATTTCTTTGTCTGTTTTTGCGGTTTTTGTGTTGCGCACGCGATATTCGTGCAGAGGTTTTAAGATATGGGCATTTACGCGCTTTGTGATATGCGTGGCTATCTCATCTAGCTCGCCAAATCGCACGCCCTCTAATCGCTCTTGGTCGATTATGGTGCAGTTTCCCCACCGCTTTGGGCTAAGTAGCTCGCTTTGGTGCGTGTGGCGATAAAATCCGCTCCCATCGTGCAAATGCAACACTAAATCAACTTCTTTGCTAGAAATGATTGATTTTGCGCGATTTATGAGCGGGGATTCTGGGTCTTTGGGGGAGAGGGTGGCAAATTTACGATTCATATCATCATAAAGCCCGCGATGATTTAGCAGCATCGAATGCGGGTTTATCACGGGGATAACCCACACGCTACCTTTTGTGATTTTGTAGTGATTTAGAAAAATATTTGTGGCGTTAAATCCCCCGGGCTCATCGCCTTGAATCCCGCCTATGAGAAGCAGGGTAGGGGGTTTATTGGGGTAGTCATTGGTAGATTCTTGCTTTGATTCAAGTTTAAAAAGATGAAAATCTATGGGTTTTAGATTTTGGGAATTGGCAAGTGCTAGGGCGACACAAAGCCATAAAACACAAAGCCATAAAAAAAGCGGTCTCAAAAATAGTCTCATAGTAGTCCTTAAAAAATATTTGGTAAAAAGTGTGAATTATATCGTAAGCGAAATAATAAAGCAAAAATCAATCTAAGACACGCACAAAAAACAGCACAAAAAATCAATGTCAAAACACACAAAAAGCACACAAAAAGGAATGATAAATGCTTTTTACGCGTTTATAGTTAGCGATTTAGAAGCATTCGTGCTAGTTAGCTAGAATGTAAAAATGCGATTTTAGCCTTTGCCATCTTAGTCTTAAGGAGAAACAATGCAAAACAAGGCAAATGAAATCATAGAGACTTTCAAAAAACATATCAAAGAGCAGGGCATAGAGCCACAATCCCTAGCCAAAAACGCCCTAAGCAACATAGAAGCTATCCAATCTGCCAAAACCCACTCGCCCTTTGTAGCCCAGCGCAAAATCCGCAATTTTGGCGAAGACATAAAAAGCGCAAATGAACTCACAGGCGCGTTTCAAACACTTCAAATCACATTTAAAAAACTTCTATCCCTAGCAGATGAGCTAGAAGAGCTAGATAATGCCGCAAAAAGTAACGATGAGGCAACGCAGAAAAAATCACAGATTTTGGCGCAGATAAAAGAGCGCGTGCAAATGGCTATTTTTATGGGTGAGGGATTGTTTGACACGGATTTGAGCGCGAAAATAGGCGATAAAAAGATTTTGCTAGAAAATCCATCGCCTATGCCATTGCTTCAAAACGATAGCGCAAAATCTACTAAGAATTTTCAAACCTATATCAAAGAAAAATTGCTAGAAATAAATGAATCTTTATCTCATCTAAGCAAGGCAATCTCAAATGCTGAAATATTTGATAAAGCGCAAGATTTTGGGGATTTTGATTCTAGTGCGGATTCTAGTGTGTTTGAGAAATTTGACAAAAATATCTTTATGAAATAAATATAGATTTTAGCGCAAGGTTTTGATAGGGCGACTAAAATAGAAATATAAACTTGCGTTAAAGTTTTTAATCGGTTTATTAGATTTTGTAGATATAATAGCGATTTTTTTAAGCAACAAATTTTTATACAAAATCTAATCTTAAGGATAAATATGCCTTTTTTAGCCACATATTTTGGGGCATTTTGCGCACTAAACCCTGAAGAATGCCCCAAAGAATACACGCGTGTAGCCATAGGTGCGCAATACGCACACATAAAAAATCAACCAAATCAAAGCCAAATTTTTGACACCAAAATCTATGGTGGCTATGTAAATTTAGAAGGCGGAATCACTAGCAAGACTTCGCGCACGCGCTTTGTCATTAGCACAAAACTTGGCGTAGGCAAGCAAGAAGCTAGCCCATCTAGCCTAGATTTTGCGGGGCAAAATCTTGCTATTTTTGGCGAGATACGACCAAAAGTGGGGGTAAATCTAGCCACAAAAAGATTCCCTCTTTTTCTAAATATCGCTTATGTATTTGAAGCCTACACTTCGCGCAAAAAGGGCGATAGTAGCGGATATTCGTATTTATTTCACTATCTTGGTGGCGAGGTAGATGGCAAAATCCCTTTTGGCAAAAAAGTCGCGCTAGAATATGCTTTTGGGTATGATTGGCTTTTTGGCGGGGGGTATGGATTTGGGGTGGCGAAAGATTCTAGCCTAAGTGGATATGGGCTAAATGGGCATAGCTACGCGCTAAATGCAGGTGTGGGCGTAGCCTACACAGCAAATCCGCAAAAATCATATTATTTAAAAATGATTTGCAGGTATCAAAATCTAGGGCATTCAAATGTCGCACAACGCAAAAATATTCAAAATCACTCAAACGCATTAAGTATGCCCTCAATGCGAAACATAGTAGGAATGCTTGAAATGGGGATTGAATTTTAAGATTTTATTTAAAAAAAATATTTTTGGCAAATTTGGCAAAATCGTGTAAAGGCTATAAAAAAATACACAAAAATAAACGAGAAAAAATACGCAAAAATTTTTTGTTAGATGTTGTTTGATTGATAGATAGATATTGGATTTGTTTTTGCTTTTTTGTGTGGATATATGTTTGGTTTAGAGTTGCGCTATTTGCGATAGTTTGGGCTTATTTGGTGTTTTATTTTGGATTTAGATTTTGGGTTTTTGTGATAAAAATTTGTGAGGTGTATTTTGCGTGTTGATTATGGATTGCCACAGACTTCGCTTAGCTCACTTTTGTCTAGCAAGATGACAAACGCGCAAGAAATTGCCCAAGAATCCACACAGGATTTTACACAAGAATCCTCCAAACAATCCACGCAAAAATCTACAAAAGATTTGCAAAATTCCCAAAAACTTCAACAATCTAGGCAACCCCAACAATCTAGCAAAATCCAAGATGACAAAACAGCCAACACGCAGGCGCAAAAAAATTCAAACGAAGCAAAATCTAGGCAAACTTATGGAATGGAGATTTTTGAGCTAATGAGCGATGAGGAATATAGCGCGTTTGTGAGGGCGAGTGAGGGAATGAGCGAGGGAGAAAAACTAATCGCTGCTCAATCGCTTTATAGTTTGAGGCAAGACTATCAAGGGCAGGGCGCACCGCAAAATGCCAAAAATCCATACACCAAGACAAACCGCGCTTTTGGGCGACATAATGACTTTTTGGAGCGATATAAAGCGTTTTATTATGGGGTGGAAAAAGTAGAGATTTTGGGCTAGCGATTTGGGGCTATGGATTTGGGGCAAAGATGGGCAAAATAAGATTTTAGATTTTGACAATTTCTATGGTTTTTTGCATTGCTAGCTCTGTGGCTAGCTTGTCAAATTCCTGTTTTGATTGATTTGGCTGAATGTTTTGAAGCGGGAAAGGAAGCGCGTTTGCCAAAATCTCACTTAAAAACTGCCCTCTAAAATTTAGCCAATATTCCCTATCGCACACGATGATTAGCTGTTTTTTTATGCGACTTATGGCGACATTTAGGGCGTAAGCTGCGTTGATATTGTGAGAGTTAGTCAAGTGATGATGAAGCATCACGGGAGAGAAAATCACCGTGTCAAATTCTTGTCCTTGCGAGCCGTGAATCGTCCAAACATTGCGATAAGACACGCCACATTCGCTAAGCAATTTTTTTTGCCTAACAAATGGCGTGATAACCGCATAATTTTCAAAATTTTGTAAAATCATAGATTTAGTCAAAGTCGCACAATCCGCCACAGCAGAATCTACCGCAATCGCAGAATCCGCCACAACCATAGAATCCACTTCGTTAGAATTGTTAAATTTTAGCCTAGCTTTTTGCATTTCGTTTATGAGTGTTGCAATTCTTTGGGCTTCTGTGATATTTTGTTTGTCCTCCATAATCGCATTTGGGCAGTGTATATAAAAAATCTGCGTATTTTGCTCTTTGCCTTTTAAGCCATTATGATAAATGTGAAAATCTAAGATTTTGGCTAGATTGTCCCCATAGCGGTGGGTTTGGCGGAGGGTGCAAAAGGTGGTTTTTGCGTTTTTGGATTCTGTGAAAAATAGCGTGCTAGATTGGGTTTTGCTAAAAATGGGCGCGTTGCTTTCAGCAGGATTTGCGAAAAAATCCTCCAAAAACAGCGAAGAGAGATTAAAAAGATTTGCCCAGATTTTGTCGCCTTTGATTTGGGAGAGTGGCATCTCACAGATTGGCATTAGCTGCTTATGGTCGCCAAGTAGCGTGATAGGGGCATTTTGCGTGGTTAGGACTAGGGCTTTGATAAGTGGGGTAAAAGCGCACTCATCTAAGAAAAAATGATGAAAATCTATGCCCAAAGTCGCTTGCTTTGCGACAAATCCATCCATCGTCATACCGATAACTATGGCTTCTTTTATCCTAGTTTTTGAGATATTTGAGCTAAATAGATTCTCTTTTGCCTTTTTTGCTAGCACTTGTGGGTCGCACACTTCGGTGTATTTTTCTAAAAACGCATTGCTAGGCGTGCCAAGTCGCAAAATCTTTTCCCTATTTAGCCCTAATTCATCAAATTTGCTAATAAGCGCGCTTAGCACTTGCTCTAAGGCGGAATTTGTCGGGGCTAGCACGCACACAGGCAAACCCTCATAAATATAGCATAGCAATGCTTCAAAAAGCACGACTTGTGTCTTGCCACTGCCCGGTGCCCCCCAAATATAGCTAAAAGGCGTATTTAGAGCGCATACAAGCGCGTTTTTTTGCTCATCATTTAGATAGTCTTTTAGGTATTTTTGTGGTGGCAAATCCGCAATGCGGGGCTTTATGCTAGGCAGGGCAAATATTTCAGCTCTTTTAAAAAATATTTCTAAATTGGTGATTAAAAATTTTAAATCGCTAAAAATTTTTATGTCATTTTGGTGGGTTTTGATAGTCTCTAATAGCGCAAAATCTAGGCATTCAATCGCTAAAACCCCCGTTTTTTCATCATAAAACAAGACAGAAAATCCGGTATTCTCGCTAAGTGGCAAATATTTTCCATTCAAATCAATCATTAGCGAATCGGTATTTACAAATTTTGCCTTGATAAAAAATTTGATGACGCTAGAATCGATATTTATACGGAGGATTTGGAGTTGCTCGCAACCTAAGTTGTTTTGCTCTAAATATTCATAATAGATTGAAGTGGCGTTTGTGAGGGCTGTTTTTGTAAGTTCTGTTTGCTGGTTCATTTTGGTGTTTTTTGGATTTTGGGTGGATTTTGCGTTGTAAGATTTGCGCGATAAGCCTAAAAATCTATGCTAGCATACTATCAATGTCATATAGATTTGGCTTTTGCTTGCTAAGCCACAGCGCACATTCTAGCGCGCCTTTGGCAAAAGTGGCGCGATTTGTGGCGTTGTGGGTAAATTCTAAATATTCGCCCTGCATATAAAATCCTACCGTGTGCCTGCCCGCGACATCGCCACCGCGAAGAGAAACTATGCTTATTTGCCCCTCTTTTCTCTCACCCGCAGACGCCCTATCTGTGATAAATAGATTTTGTGGATTTTGGGCTAGGTTGCTATTTTTTGTGTTTGTATCGCTTAGCCCCCGTCCTTTTGCGCAGGAATGAGCTAGGGCTAGGGCAGTCCCGCTTGGTGCGTCTTTTTTGAAGCGATGATGAATCTCGCTGATTTCTATGTCTGCGTTTTGTAGTTTGGAGGCTACTTCTTGGACTGCTTGTCGCAGGATAGCCACGCCTAGCGACATATTTGCGGCATAGAGGATAGGCGTGTGCTTGCTTAGAGAATCTAAAAGTGTAAAATCATCTTTGCTAAGCCCTGTCGTGCCTATGACACAGGCGGGCAAAGTAGGCAATGTGGATTTTGAGAGGCTAGATTTCGATGGGTTAGATTTTGACAAGCTAGATTTTGATGGACTAGATTTTGGCAGGCTAGATTTTTGTTTGTTTGCTTGGCGTTGATTATCGCTAGAATCTAGCCTTTTTTGGAGTGCGCTTAGTAGCGAAGCTGTGCCACTTCGTGCGCTAAAATCTATAATCACCTCGCACGAAGCGATAAACTCATCTAAATCATTAGTGATAAGCGTTGGATTTTGGTTTGGATTCTGGCGTAGTGCATTTGGGGCAAAATCCAGCTTTTCACGCACAAACATAGCACTTAAAATCGCTTTGTTAGATTGTGCTATTTCATCGATTAGCAGTCTGCCTACGCGTCCTGTGCTACCTAATAAACCAATGTTTATTTGCTCTGTGCTCCGTGCCATAATCGCCCCCGAAATGTCAAAATCTAATGCAATGAGTCAAGATAAGCTATCGCGCTAAGTGCCGCAGCTGCGCCATCTCCAGCCGCACATACCACTTGCTTTGGTGCATTTATGCGTATGTCGCCTGCTGCAAAAAGCCCTTTGATATTTGTTTTCATCGATAAATCAACAATGATAGAGCCATTATCCTCGCTAGCACAGAGCATAGAGCCATTATCTTGTTTTAGCACTTGCGTATTTACCTCATAGCCCACAAAGATAAAAATCCCAGAAAATTCTATCTCTTTTTTCTCTTTTGTTTTTGTGTTTTCTAGCACCACAGAAGTAGCTTTTTTGTCATTGCCCTTGACTTCGATGGGTGCATAAGGGGTCAAAAACTCGATTTTAGGGTTGTTCCTAGCGTGCTCTAGCGTGATAGGTGCGCCACGAAACTCATCTCTTCTATGCACAAGCGTTACTTTTGCACACATTTTTGTGAGATATATCGCTTCTTCTAGCGCGGTATCGCCACCGCCGATTACGACTACTTCTTTGTCTTTGTGGAAAAACCCATCGCAAGTCGCACAAGTGCTAATGCCTTTGCCCCAATACTGCTCTTCGCCTGCTATTCCCATTTTTCTAGGGCGTCCGCCTGTGGCTAAAATCACCGATTTTGCTTCTACTTGGCTATCTACATCATAGTGGATTACGAAGTTTTCGCCTTTTTTGCTGATTTGTAGCACTTCTGCCATTTCGCGTTTTAGCCCGAAGCGAAAGCACTGCTCCTGCCACGGCTCCATAAAATCTAATCCGCTTTTTATTTCTGCTACTCCGGGGTAGTTTTCGATTTCGCTACTGCCTGTGATTTGTCCGCCGGGCATACCTTTTTCAAACAAAACTACATCTTTGATTCCGCCTCTTGTGGCATAAAGCCCCGCAGTAAGACCCGCAGGACCTCCGCCGATAATTGCTACATTTAACATTTTTTCTCCTTTGTTGTCAAAATGTATTTTTGGTATTTTTGCATTTATATAATGCAAAGTATATAAACAAAAAAAGCTAGATTCTAATGGCACACGCCAAAAGAATCTAGCCCCGAAAAATCAATGATTTAAGAATGTAATTATCCAAAAAGTCCAAAAACACTCTTAAAAATTATGAAAAACATTTTATAGCAATGCTTCAATCTTGCTCGCAAGCACGGCTTTGCTATGCGCTCCTACGATTTGCTCGACTACTTGTCCATCTTTCATAAAAAATATCGTAGGAATATTGCTGATTCCGTATTCTTCTGAAATCGCCTTTTCCTCATCGACATTTACTTTGCAAATCGCTGCTTTTCCTTCAAAATCGCTCGCAAGCTCATCAATCACTGGAGCTAGCATACGGCAGGGACCACACCAAGGCGCCCAAAAATCCACCATAGCCACACCGCTTTTGGTTACTTGCTCGAAATTGTCTTTTTTTAGTTCAATGTATTTTCCCATTGTTGTTCTCCTATTAAGTTAAAATAAAGGCGAGAAAATTTTATAACGATAAAATAAACAAAATCATCTATAAAATAAATATTTTGCGTTTTGGCACTTTGGGAGAGCAAAATCTAGCAAAATCTACAAAAATCTAACAAAATCAAAAACGCTAGAATGTTATGTTTGTAAGTGGCGATAAATGGCGTAACAAACATTTAGATTTATACTTTTTTTGCAGATTTACGCTTTTTTGGCTGGCATTTGATATTTGCTTTTTAAGATTTGGTTAGCCACCTACATATTAACCCAAAACGCATTATGTCGCCGTTTTTTTTAGGTTTTAGGTTATTGTTGCGTGGCATTAGTTATGAATGTGTTTGGTTTAGAATCTGTTTTTGTATTTTATTGTTGGTGGATTTTGCTTAATATGGTATAACGCCGACTATATCCCACCAAATGCCAAAGACACAAGCAAAGCAATCTATGGCGTGATTCACAGATCACAAGTGGGCTTTGAGTGTGAGTAAGATTTTAACAAAACATTAAAGAGTTATAATCTAAAATCCAAAAGCGCGAGAATTAAGCGATTTTAGATAAGATTCAC